>JAOARK010000269.1 GCA_025210575.1 Schleiferiaceae bacterium | reverse complement strand
ATTTCTTGGAACAACTATCAGCACTGAAAGCAGACCTTTTTCTTGTCATTGCTATTAGAATGTTACCAAGAGACGTTTGGCAAATGCCCGAGCTAGGCACTTTTAATATTCATGGATCATTACTTCCAAATTATAGAGGAGCTGCTCCTATTAATTGGGCTCTTATAAATGGAGAGCAAAAGACAGGTGTAACTTCTTTCTTTATAAACGAAGAAATTGATTCAGGTTCTTTGATCAGTAATATTGAAGTTGATATTGCAGATGAGGACAATGCCGGGACTTTGCATGATAAATTGATGCACTCTGCTTCAAGCTTAGTGCTTGAGACATTAGACCTGATCTCACAAGGAAATGCAAACGAAACGAAACAAATATTAGACGGGGAAGAGAAAGCCGCTCCTAAAATATATAAAGAGGACTGCCTTATTGATTGGAACAAACCCGGAGCCGAAATCCATAATTTTATTAGAGGACTTAGTCCCTACCCTGTGGCATGGAGTAAATTAAGGACGGAATCAAAAGAGTTAGGCCAACTACGCATTTATAAAGCACAATTTTTATCCGATGTAAAAGATGTAGAATTCGGAAAAGTTCAGATTACCAAGTCTTCTATGTTCATTGGTTTAAAGGATGGAACACTCGAATTACAAGAAATTCAATGGCCAGGAAAGCGAAAAATGGATGTAAAAAGCTTTTTAAACGGCTTTAAATTTGAAGGAAACCTTAGTGTTTTAGGCAATTGAGGGGCATTTTTACCCTAAAAACAGCGGTCGTTATCAACATTTCTGCGATTTTATTAACAAAATGAGCCAAAAAAACGCTGAATCCTTGTGTACATGGGGTATTCGGTTAAATTTGTTCACCGTTACAAATCAAATTTATGTTTAACTAAATTATTTTAATGCTATGAACAAAGGTGAATTAATTGAAAAAATGGCTGCAGACGCTGGTATCTCAAAAGCTCAAGCAAAAGCTGCTTTAGGATCTTTTACTGATTGCGTATCTAGTACTTTAGCTTCTGGTGGTCGTGTTTCATTAGTTGGATTTGGTTCTTTCTCTGTTTCTAAAAGAAACGCTCGTGAAGGACGTAACCCACAAACTGGGGCTACAATTCAAATTCCAGCTAAAAATATTGCCAAATTTAAAGCTGGTTCTGAATTGAACGATAAGATTGCTTAATTCTCGCAGAATAAAATTTAAAAGCCCCGATCATTCGGGGCTTTTTTTATGGTGCTAATCGTTCTATTTTCCAATTTCCTTCTACCTTCAGGTATCTTAATCGATCGTGAAGACGGCTAATTCTTCCCTGCCAGAACTCAAATTCTTGTGGAGCAATCTTTACCCCTCCCCATTGTTTTGGCATCTCAACCGTATCATTCTCTTCTTTTTCCTTCAATACATTAAAAAACTTCTCCTCTAAATATTCTCGATTGGGAACCACCTCACTTTGAGGTGAAATTGCTGCGGCAACCCTACTTTCAAAAGGTCGTTTATTGAAATAAATCTCACTCTCTTCCTTTTCCATGAATATTGCAGTGCCCTTTATACGAATCTGGCGCTCCATCTCTGGCCAAAAGAACAGTAAGTGAACGTTGGGGTTCTGCTTCAGATCTTTTCCTTTTTTGCTGTTGTGATTAGTATAAAAAATGAAATTGCCTTCTCTCACCTCTTTCAACAAAACAACTCTGGCATCTGGTACTCCTGCAGAATCTACTGTACTAATGGTTACAGCTGTTGAGTCTAACGCGTCTAGTTTAGCATACTCCTCATACCATTTATTAAATTGATCAAAAGGATTTTGTAAAGCGCTCGTCTCTTCTAGAGCGCCCCACGAGTAATCGGTTCTTAGATCTCTGAAATCTTTTTCTGTACTCATATATGGGCTTTAAACTTTATTTTGAAATTAACTGATAATCTATAACTTAGATGCCATGAGGTTAAAATTGGAAAAGCCTGCCAAAGGTAAATTATTAGTTGCAGAACCCTTCTTGGGCGATCCCTCTTTTGACCGAACCGTGATTCTGTTAACAGAGCACAATGACGAAGGTACCGTAGGTTTTGTACTAAACCGTCCCTTGCGTCTTACCATGCATCAGATTATAAAAGACTTCCCTTCTTTTGATGCTCCGGTTTACAATGGGGGGCCAGTACAAAAAGAGAATCTCTATTTCGTTCACAATAAAGGAGATTTACTTCCAACGGCTATAGAACTTTCTCCAGGATTATTTTGGGGAGGTGACATAGAAAAAGTAAAAATGCTCATTACTATGGGGCTAATAACTGAAAAGGACATCAAGTTCTTTTTAGGTTATTCTGGTTGGGGTAAATACCAATTAGAAGGAGAGATAGACGAAAAATCTTGGATCGTAATCAATAAAGATGCTATTGATCTGTTTCAAAATGAAGGCGCGAATCCTTGGAGAACCATATTAACAAATCTTGGCGGAGACTATAGATTATGGGCCAATGCCCCAGCGGATCCTTTACTTAATTAAGAGCCTGATTTAGAGTCTCGAACAATTCTCTGGTTCTCTCGAAGCCGAACTTTTTTTTCTTAAAATATTCAACCCATCTAATTCCGCTCACTGAATTGGTGAGGAACATTTCATCTGCCCGTTGAATCTCAAACGGTGAAAAGTCACGTTCTTCAACTTCAAAGCCATTTTTGGCCGCTATTTTTAGAATGTTCTTTCTTATGACTCCTCTCAAACAACCAGATTCTATCGTAGGTGTTGTAAGCTTGTTCCCCGTCATTAGAAACACATTACTGCTTACTGCTTCAACAACGTGTTTATTAGCATTGACAAGCACCACATCATCAAGTTCATTTTCTTTAGCATAAATACCTGCAACAGTATAAATCAAACAGTTTATCGATTTAATATTAGAAAGTAGTCCTTGAGGTTTATAATGGTCCTTGAAAACATCCATTTTCAAACCTGTTTCAACCCACTCAAAAGTTGAACTTTCTACAACGTGTGTTTCCAACAACCAATCAATTTCATTGGTCACAGGAGTATATTTTCCTCCGTCTTTACGGATAATTGAAAGTCGAATAGTACAAGATTGTTTTTCTTGATGCTTAGCGCTGATCAACTCTTGAATCTTATCTTCTAAGAATTCTGGTGAAAACTCCATTGGGATTTCCATACGCACTATGCGCATTGCACTCATTAATCGAAAATAATGGTCTTCCCAAAAATTGATTTTTCCGTTGGCAAATTTCATTGTTTCAAATACCCCGTCACCGTATTTAAAAGCGCGATTATCGGTGTGCATCTCTAGCTCAATATCATCAAATATTTCTCCGTTAAACGAAACCAACATAGTCAATCAATTTGCGGCAAATGTACACCGCGGAGACCAATAAAAAAGAAAAAGGCCACCAAATGGTGGCCTTCTCAATTGATATTAATAATCAATTAATGTTTAACTATTTTCTGAGTCAATGTTCCAGCACTTGAATTTACTTTAACAATATAAACTCCGCTTGGTAATCCACTCATATCTACTCTAGTTCTTGTTCCTGTCTCGATTGTAGAAACCACCACTTTACCAGATAAATCAACAATATCAATCTGCTCAACATCTAGATCAGCCACTCTTTCTAAGAATAGGAAATCTGAAGTTGGATTTGGATAAACAGCAAAATAGTTTTCTATCAGGTCATGCTCTTGTACCCCTACATTTACTCCTTTAGATTTTAATACTTCCGCAATTCTTGGAATGATGTATCCCTGAATTGTATCTAGGTATGTTTTTCCTTTTTGCTCGCTCATATCTGGATTAGACAACAAATTTGCCTGATGTGCAGTTACAGGTGGTGGTCCAGGAGAAACAACTGCTGTAGCTAATGGGTGATTAGGATCCCACCATTCCCAAGGACTTGCTTGGTTTTGTAATGGAGCCTGAGCCGAAGTCACTAGTGGCAGAACCACTGGGAAACAACCTTCTAGATCTTGATTTACCGTAATATTTTGCATGACTGGACTCCAATAACTGTACGTCTGTCCGTAGCGAGATTTGGCTGTGGTGGTATAAGGATCAGTCCATGTGTTATTGTAAAACGGTGCATTATTACCTAATGCATTAGCCTTCTGCATCCATAAGTTTGGTCCTTGTACTTGAACAACCTGATCACCAGTAGTAGTAACAATTACCCAACCATGCTCAAAAGGAGCAAACTGATCACGAACACATTGAATATCTACCATTGGCACATCGCCAGCTTCCAACCAAGATGTATCTGCTAAAGCTCCGCCCGCGTTAACTGTCATACAAATATCAGATGAAGTTCCATTAGGGTTAGTATATAGGTTTAAGAATCCACCTATACCTTCTATGTTTCCTACAACAGTT
>JAOARK010000268.1 GCA_025210575.1 Schleiferiaceae bacterium | reverse complement strand
ACCTAAAGTGGTGCCAGTTAAACTGCAACCCATAGCGGATATAGAATTTGGAATTGTCGTTTCCAACACGTGTCTTACCTGCACCACCTAATGTAAATACTGTAGATTGCCATGGGCGAAGTTCTCCATTTTCGTTGCGCACAATGGCATCACCAAGTACCATGTTGTTCCAGCCAAAGTGAATATCTCCTTGGCCTTCGGTTTGCGCTTGTTTGCGTCTTCTTATTTTATAATCGTAATGTATGCGGTCTCCATCTTCGTTGATGTCGATGCCATCAGGTGAAATGATAATGGTTGTTCCATCTTCTTGCACCTTTACGCGTGGCTTGGGTGACGATGGTGGAGGAGGTAAAGGTGGAGGTAAGTTTCCATCGCGGGCTTCTGCTTCTCTTTCCCATTCATCGGCCCAATCTTCCCAATCTTCACCGTAACGCTCTGCCCATTCTTCCCATTGCTCAGCGTAGTTTTCTGCCCAATTCTCCCATTGTTCTTCATACTCTTCGCTCCATTCTTCCATAGATTCTGTTAGGGCTTCCATTTTCACCTCAAAGCGTTCCACTTCCATTTCCATGCGAACTCTGTATTGCTCTTCGGTTATTTCACCATCCTCGTATTTCTGATTCAACTCATCTACGCGCTCATTGAATTCTTTCGTCAATTTATTGGTCTCGGTGGTCAAATAATTCACCATTCCATTAATATCCGTTGTACTCAGTTTGTTGATGTCATCAGTTAATATGATGATCTCATTCCCGTTAAGGTCAAAGCGAAGCGTGTCTTTTTGACTCCAAGCACTCCATGCTACAAAGAGGGCTAGAAAAAGGGCTAGGTTTTTCATTTTCATGTTTTTCATAATTCGTTTTCTTTTTTATTGAGCAGTACTTCGGGATCTTTCAAATTTTAACTTCGGAAACTTCACATTCGGCAGGGGTGGAGCATCCAATTTTCTCCGTTGATTTATGTTATCCCATTGGGCAACGGTATACCCTTTTAATTTTTCTCTGTATCTGGTATCTTCTGGTTCGTCATTTTGTTCTAGGTATTTAGAACTGTTCGCTATGCTAATGCTGAATTTTCTTTCTTTCTTTTTCTCTATTTCTATAGGGTCAATAGGATAGATCGTGTTCTCGCTAAACTCATATTCATCACCTTCATAATCGGCCATGGCAATTACTTTTCTGTGTAAACTGGTGTGTTTTTTAATGGTTTCTTTTTGATCTTGTTGTGCCATTACAGGGATGCTGTTTTCACTACCAGGAACAGTGCCTGAAGGTTGAACAGATTTAGGGCGGTTGTCACTACTATTGGTAATGGGCATTTCAGAATTATCTCTTTGAAAATATTGACGCTCTACTGGCGAAGATTTTGGTTGCAACAAAACATAAGAGAAGATGGCGAGAATAACTACAAAGCTCGCTGCAATGCCATAGTAAAAACCCCAAGGTGTTTTTTTCTCTTCTAGGTGATGTTCAATCTTACCCCAAACATCTTCAGAGGGTGTTACCTCCAAATCATTGAGTTTCTCTGAAAAGAATTTATCTACCGGATGCTCTTTCATGATTTGTGCATAAGGTTTAATCCTGATATTCTGTCTTGTAACAATCTTCTCGCTTTACTCAGCTGAGATTTACTTGTACCTTCTGAGATACCCAACATTTCTGAGATCTCTTTATGAGGGTAGCCCTCTATAGCGTATAAGTTGAAAACCGTTTTGTAACCTACTGGAAGTTGATCTATCATGGCTAAAATTTCCTGTGCATCGTTTTGTTCATTCAGTTGCTCATGGCTAGGCTCAAACCAATCATCTTCGGCTTCAACAAACAAGTTCTTTTTATAGCGGATGTAATTGATGGCTTCGTTCACAATGATCTTGCGCACCCAACCTTCAAAGCTTCCTTTGCCTTCAAATTGAGCGATGTTCTTGAAAACCTTGATAAACCCATTGCTGAGAATTTCTTCGGCTTCTTCGGTAGATCTTGTATATCGTCTGCTTACACCCATCATTTTTTTTGCCATTTTCTGGTACAGCTCGTGCTGAGACTTTCTGTCTCCTTTTTTACACTTTGTAATAAGTTGCGTTTCGCTCGGCTGTAACCGTAGTATTTTCACGTTCTGGCTGACTTGTAATAAGTAAGACACCAAAGCAGGCATGATGGGTTGCCTGATGGCGAAAAAAATTTTTAGAAAGTTAGTGTTTTGGTTTAAACACTACTCGTAAATCCAGAGTAGTACGGGCTTTGAGGACTTTTTTAAAAGCGCATCTAATTTGCGCATAGTGTTGTTTGATACGGCAGGACAGCCCCAACCTTCAGGTGTCCCGTTTGGATAAATGGAAGTTTCGGGAACATCATCCCAGGAATGGAGCACAATAAAACGATTGTAGGCGTTTGAGTTGCTTGCTTCTAACCCGTGTAATTTATAATTCACATTGATGCCCCAATTGCTCCAGCCACGTTTGCCCACTTTGTATTTCCCTAGAGAAGAAAGGTGACTTTCTATTGTGTTGCTGAAAATAGGATTTGTTTTGCTTTGATCTTCACCCCAAGCCATTTCGCCACAACCGTGCGAGCACAAACCGCTCAACACAATGCTGTCTTTTTTAAAGTCGTAGACAAACAAACGGTTCTTGCCCGAGTGAATGCTCATATCTACAAAAAGGGCAAAGTCGATATTGTAGTTCTTCTTTTTGCAAAACGCCAAGGCTTCGTTGCTCTTTGTTTTTAGAGAAGTTCTTTCGCTAACAAAAGCGAAAGAGAGCAATGTGATTAGAGTAAGGGTGAGAATTCGCATGTTTATTAAACATAGAACGAACCCATTTATTTTACTCAAGAATAATCCTCTTCCACAATCTTTTTTATGCCTTCCTTATACGAAGTTGGTTTAAAGTCAAAAGCCTTTTCAAACTTGCTGCTATCAAACACATATTCACTGTCGTACTGATACATCATTTCGGGCATTTCCCGCATTACAGGAATAAAGATGCCTAAAAGTTTTACAAAGAAGCGCGTCATTACTTGCACCTTAGGTGGCTTGCCTAAAGCCTCTGCAATTTGGTCTACCCATTCTTGTCCCGTTAAGGGATGAGCAGCCGTTGGTAAATGCCAAATCTGATTAAAAGCGTCTTTACTGTTGCCTAGCATTGCAGTGGCCATTGCAGCATCTGGAGTATAAGTAAAGGAGTGTTTAAAGTTGAGAGGTCCCATCCAAAAAGCTTTTTTTCCAGAAGCTAAATTGCTAAAAACAGTTTCGGTGAGCATGCTGGTATTTTTTATTCCAGGCCCATAAAAATCTGCTGAACGCGCAATGAGGGCCTCCAAGTTTCCGGCTTCTACTTCGGCCATGAGCATATTGGCAATGATGCCGCGCACCTGACCTTTTTTGCTTGGTGGCTTTATCTTCGCTTCCTCTGTCATGTGAGGAATCTCGCTCTGATCATACATGTAAATGTTGTCGAAAAACACCACTTTGGCCTTGTGCTTTTTACAGGCGTCTATCAGGTTTTGCATAAACCGAGGCCAGTTTTTCCGCCAAGTGTTAAGGTGGTATTTAAAGCCAACGGTTACATAGACAACCGAAGATCCGGCTACGGCTTTGTCCACATCTTCACGGCTGGTTAAATCCGCGCTTAGCGTAATATCTGTGTCATTTACTTTTTGTGGATTTCGGCTTACAAGCCGAATATCTTTGGTATAAGCTGTCAATGCTTTTGCCAATTCTTTGCCAATGGCACCACCAGAGCCGAGTATTGTTTGCATAGTGTTTTGAAAATAGTTGGTTGTAAATTACAGCTTTGCGCTGAATGAAATCAGTCGGCTTTTTGAATGGAAACTACTTTGTCGTAATCGAGTTTTCCAGGAACCAAACAGATCTCTAAAAGGTCACCTTCTTTTAGGGATGTGTGTTGCTTCTTAGAAATGTCGTAACGTTCTTGTTTTCCCTTAAAGGTGATAAAGGCCCAATACGAACCATGTCTTTTGCTTCTTCTGCGCGTATTTGCACTTTGCCCAAGTTTATCCAATTTTACCTTTTCGCAGTATTTGTTGGTATCATCTTCAGGCTCGTTGTAACGGATGGCAATACTAGGAAAGATGCAAAATAGCCCCGCCACTAAACCTACATACACCGTAAAGCGTTTGACAGAATCGAAGAAGAGATTGCGGTTAGCAAGATGTAAAACCACCAAAATCAGGATGCCCAAAAGGCCGCCAATGCCTCCTGAAATCCAAAGCAGTTGCATTCCGTTTAGCGTATTCTCCAAGTCTTTGATAGTGAAGGCAATGGCAAAGAGACCACCTATGAATAAAAAAGTTGACAGATAGTACAAGACTTGTGAAGCGCTAGCACCTGGGGTTTTGTTGTTGGGTTTTACCGGAAAGTATTCACCCAATATTTGCGGCCCCATGGCCATGAGTCTCACAAGGGAATTAGCCGCAAGGACGAGGGCAACTAATGGCACAAAACGCAACATGCCAGATTCTGAAGCAAGCAACCAGATGACCACTCCACAAACGACAATAATAGCGAGGTGCTTTCTCAGGTTATTTTGAAGTGCTGGAGAAACAGAATGGTTCTGCTTCTCCAACTTTTCTTTTTGCTTCTTTTTCTTTTTGCCTTTACCCATATTGGCGTTTAGTCAAAAAAGTAAACGGTTCTCTCTTGGCCATCGGGCGTGCCGATAATGTTATTGATGTAATCTTCTTTGAACTGCAGCTCACCCTTTTTAATGTAACCTTTCGCCTTTGGCATGCAAGCACCCCAAGAACCTGATTGGCGACAATCGGCTAAGTCTTCAATTAAAACTATAGTATGGTCTGCTGTAATAATTACGCACTTTTTATATTCTTTGGCTTGAGCTAAAAATTCGTCTACGTTTTCTTTTCCCAGTTGCATTGTTTTGTCAGCAGATTCCATGGCATCGCTTACAAAAGATTTGATAGGGTCTACCACCTCTAGCAATGTCTCTGGATTGTTAATGAAGTTTTCAGCTACCTCAACGGCACCTTCCAGCTCTTCTTTTTTGTCGGTGTTGCACGCCATAAAACCAAGTACAGCTGCGAGTAAAATAATTTTCTTCATATTGATTTATTTGTTGGACAATTATCTTAAATCTGTGTCAAAATTGTGGGGTCTTTGATGGATTTATCTTTTGCTAGCAGCAAGACTTTCGAAACGATTTCTGCCGTTTTTGGATCTTCATCAATAAAAGGTAAAAACATGCGTCCACGGTGTTGCGAATGTATCGGGATGATGCTTAAAGCTGAGCTTGCCATTTTATGAGCAATGCCACTTCCAAGGTGCACAGAATACTCGCCCAATTCACCTTTGATCTTCGCGTGATTTCCATCCGTAGTCACATTTTTCAGCTTAAACAATCGACAGCTCTCCTCCACAATTACACGTCTCATTTCCATTGATGACTGACTCGCTTCTGGATCTACATCTCCCACATGGGCAACGCTCACCACAAGGTCAATGTCGCGCATGGTTTCAGAAAACAAGCGCGGTGATACCTTTTCAAAAGGAACGGCCTTGCCATCCTTTCGGTTGCTAAACTCGATGGTTTCTAAGGTGGGCGATTCTACATCAGCAGGGGAGAACCAATCAGCCAACGCATACATCCGTGCGATGATGTTTTCCTCAACATTTACTTTCTGCAAGCCTTCGTCATAATCCACAGTCCAGCCTTGCCCCTTTAACAGCGCAACAGTTTTGTTGGGT
>JAOARK010000267.1 GCA_025210575.1 Schleiferiaceae bacterium | reverse complement strand
CAGTGCAACATTCAATACTATGACAATGGCGTTTACCAACCCAACCCACCAGCCAACTGGATCAATGCGTGGGGATCATGGATGTGCCCAACATCGTTAAATGAAAGTTTCGATGGCACAAGAGCCTATAACCTTTATTTGGATGACACCTTTTTTGCGGATGCATTCCCTGTAAAAATGACCGTAAAAGGTTTGACTCGCGAAACGGCTCTAACGCAAAGTTTAAATACGGCTAATGGTGGCTGGAACCTGTTGAGCAATGGATTTACACGGGTCTTGAACTGGGAAGCTTTGGATAAAACCGCATTAGAGAATACGTACTACGTTTGGGATGCAAAAAATCAAAATTACGCCACCTACCAGGAAGGCGGTAGTGCCACATTTGATGCGACCCAGTACATTGCGCCTTATCAATCCGTTTTTGTTAGAATGGGCGCGGCTCAAGGTGCGGGTACCTCTTCTCAATTCATAAATTTTGAAACTAAACCAGAAGAGGCCAAAGTGGTTTGCGGAGCTACTGCGATAAATCCCTTTTATAAAAAAGGAGACGATGTAATCAAGCTGTCGACCAGCACAACCGCGAATGATTACAGAGATGAGCTAATTCTAAATTTTAGTGATGACTACCATGACGATTTTGAAAAACAAGAAGATGTCACTAAGTTCTTTTCTCGCGAATTGAGCGTACCAACAATCTACGCGGTTGTAGAAGATGAAGCCTGTGTGATTGCGGGGTACCCTAAAGTAAATGAATTCATCCAAAATATTCCTTTAGGATACCGGACAGAAATAGGAGAAAATGTAACAATCACCATGGATACGGTTCAACCAGGTGTTAAAGTGATCTTAGAAGATAAAGCTCTAGGCATCTTCCACAACATGAAAGAACCCTATCATTTTACCGCTTCAGATGGAGCCAACGCATCGAGATTGCTCCTTCATTTTGGAGACCAATCCAATACCAATTGGCCTTTTGTGACTTCGACATGGAATGATTTCTATGTTTATAAGAATCATGACTTGTTGCAATTTGCAAAGAACGAAAAACTCATCGGCCAAACTGTAGAAATTTACAACACAAGTGGATTACTTGTAGACGAATTTATTCTTGATGAGAGCTTCACACACCCAGTACCACCAGCTGCCTCTGGAATGTTTATCATCAAAACCGCTAACCGAACCAGATCGAAAACCTTTATCCAGAAAATTTTCTTCTGAAAGAAGGAAGGCTAGTTAATTTCATGGGATAGATGTTTGACAAAAAAAGCCGATGCAATGCATCGGCTTTTTATTTATCTCGAGTCTAAAAACTCTACTCAACAATCGTCCATTGATTGCTTGACAACAATGGCTCTGCTTGTTTAAATTTCAGTTCTTTTTCTTCTCCAGAAACCAAATTCTGAATTTTTACACGCTCATTGCGACCGTATTGCTTTTCAGTCTTAATTACTTGTTTAGGTCTAGGAGGACGTTGTGCTTGCTGCGGTTGCCCTGGTTCACCTCCGCCACCTTGAGCAATCTCTTGCGCTTCGGCATGACTTGTCTGTAATTGACTCATGTCTGTTTTCTGTTGTACAGGAGCTTGACGCATCTGACTTGGGTCAGGATGTGGAAGATCACCTTTCATTAAGAAAGAAACGATTTCTTTATTCGTAGCATCCAACATGCGCTGGAACAACTGGAAAGCCTCGAACTTATAGATCAACAACGGATCTTTTTGTTCGTATGCCGCACCTTGCACATTCTGGCGTAACTCATCCATTTCGCGCAAGTGCTCTTTCCAACTGTCATCTATAATGGCTAAAACAATACCCTTCTCAAAATCCTTGGTCAATGTCTTCCCTTCACTTTCATAAGCCTCTTCCAAGTTTGTTGCCACTTGCATGGCCTTTGCACCATCGGTAAATGGCACTACAATATTTTGGAAGTTATTGTTCTTATTCTTGAACACATTCTTGATCACAGGGAAAGCCACCTTTGCAATGCGCTCAGATTTTAATTGATAAGCTTCAATAGCTTTATTGTAAACAAAGTCTGTAGTGTCTTCTTCGCTCTTACTGTTAAAATCGCTTTCGCTTATCTCAGCGTCTAAAGCCAACACGCGATACAACTCTAATTTAAAACCTTCGTAATCTTTTGAAGGTTGGAACTCAGCTACGATACTTCCACACGTATCATAGATCATGTTCGAAATATCCAACGAAAGTCTTTCTCCAAAAAGAGCGTGACGTCTACGCTTGTAGATCACCTCTCTTTGAGAATTCATTACATCATCATATTCCAACAAGCGCTTACGCGTACCAAAGTTGTTTTCCTCTACTTTTTTCTGTGCACGCTCAATCGATTTAGATACCATGCTGTGTTGGATCATTTCACCTTCTTCAAGACCCATACGGTCCATAATTCCAGCAATTTTTTCAGATCCAAACAGGCGCATTAAGTTATCTTCAAGAGAAACGTAGAATTGAGAAGAACCTACATCTCCTTGACGACCAGCACGACCACGTAACTGTCTATCTACACGTCTAGAGTCATGACGCTCTGTACCAATGATGGCCAAACCTCCAGCGCCCTTCACTTCATCGGAAAGTTTGATATCCGTACCACGCCCCGCCATGTTGGTAGCAATAGTCACGGTTCCTGCACGTCCAGCTTCAGCAACAACGTCAGCTTCTTTTTGGTGCAATTTCGCATTCAGTACTTGATGAGGAACTTTCTGAATCTTCAAAGCTCTAGAAAGCAACTCCGAAATTTCAACGGAAGTAGTACCCACCAAAATAGAGCGCCCTTCTTCACGAAGTCTTACCACTTCTGCAATTACCGCGTTGTACTTCTCACGCTTGGTTTTATAAACTTGATCTTGTCTATCGTCTCTTGCAATAGGACGGTTGGTTGGAATCACCACCACATCCAATTTGTAGATCTCCCAGAATTCACCCGCTTCCGTTTCTGCAGTACCAGTCATACCGCTCAACTTGTTGTACATACGGAAGTAATTCTGCAATGTAACCGTGGCATAAGTCTGTGTAGAAGCTTCGATCTTTACATTCTCTTTGGCTTCAATCGCTTGGTGTAATCCATCAGAGAATCTACGACCTTCCATGATACGACCCGTCTGCTCATCAACGATCTTCACTTTGTTCTCCATCAATACATACTCCGTATCTTTTTCAAACAAAGCGTAAGCTTTAAGCAACTGGTTCATGGTATGCACACGCTCGCTCTTCACACCGAAATTGGTCATCATTTCGGTTTTCTGTTTTGCCTTTTCTTCTTGATCCATCTCCGCTTTTTCAAGCTGAGCAATCTCTGAACCGATGTCTGGAAGTAAGAAGAAATCAGGATCGGTATCTGTAGAGATCAATTCAATCCCCTTTTCAGAAAGGTCTACCTGATTGTGCTTTTCATCGATCATGAAATATAATTCATCATCAATGATGTGCATATTCTTGCTTTGCTCTTGCATAAACAAAGCCTCCGTCTTTTGTAAAAGGCTTCTTATTCCTTCTTCACTCAAGTATTTGATGAGTGCCTTGTTCTTTGGTAATCCGCGATAAGCACGCAATAAGTGCTTTCCTCCTTCTTTGGTATCCCCTTCGCCAATTAATTTTTTCGCTTTGGTCAATTCACCTTGAACCGTAGAACGTTGAGCTTGCATCAACTTTTGCACATAAGGCTTAAGCTGATTAAAGCTTTCGCGGTCTTTGTCTCCATTTGGCGTTGGACCAGAAATAATCAATGGCGTACGCGCATCATCTACTAATACAGAATCCACCTCATCTACAATGGCATAGTTGTGACCACGCTGAACCAGATCTTCAGGGTTTCGAGACATGTTGTCCCTTAAATAATCGAAACCAAATTCGTTGTTTGTACCGAAAGTGATATCTGCTAAATAAGCTTGTCTTCTTGATTCTGAATTCGGTTGATGCTTGTCAATACAATCAACAGTTAACCCATGGAATTCATACAACGGCCCCATCCACTCGGAGTCACGTTTTGCTAGATAATCATTCACGGTTACGAGGTGAACACCTTTTCCTGTTAAAGCATTCAAGTAAACCGGAAGAGTCGCTACAAGTGTTTTACCTTCACCAGTGGCCATCTCTGCAATCTTACCTTGGTGCAAAACTGAACCACCGATCAACTGCACATCGTAATGGATCATTGCCCAGGTTATTGGGTTACCTGCAGCATCCCATGAATTTTGGAAAATAGCATCACTACCTTTGATGGTAACGTGCGTATGTTTCTGCGCTAAAGCTTCGTCCATTTCGGTAGCGCGAACAATAATCTCTTTGTTCTCGGTAAACAACTTGGCCGTATGTCTAACTACCGCATATGCTT
>JAOARK010000266.1 GCA_025210575.1 Schleiferiaceae bacterium | reverse complement strand
ATCTAACATCATGTCATGAAATCGGTATGCAGCCTCTACGATGTAATGATAGTTCTTAAAATCTCTAGACGAAATTCCATCTATTTTTGGAGGATGATATTTCATCGCAAGATGACTGAAGTGATCTAAAGCATCGTAGTAAACTGCGGTACAATCCCACTCCGTGTTTTCCATTAGCCAGGTGGTTGCATTGTGTATACTAGAGCAATGAGCTAAGATTTTCATCACACTACGAAGCACTTCATCATTGTTGGAAAGTAAATTCTCGGCATCTGGAAAAAATGGTTTTAATATTTCTGGTGTCAACTCTCCAGGGTGAAGACGGAGCTCTTTTAAAACTTCTTCAACCTTGTTGGGATAAACAGTACGTGACATCATGGGCCATTCTTCGCCATAGGAAATATTGCACAACCCATAAAAATTTGAGACCATATGTCCATTTACAGCTTCCGCTGGATGACTCGGCCACCAACCAATTACATTGGTTTTAATGTTATTCTCAGAAAAGATTTCCCAAAAGGTTTTGGCGGTTCGAGAAGAGCCTCGAATGGCTCTTACCGTTTTTTGATCAGGACCTAATTCGGTAAAACCTGTAATGCCATGGTCATAAGCTCTTTTACCCGTGGCAATTGAAGTCCACAAGAGGGGAGAAAGAGGTGGATTCAAAGTGGCTATTTTTCCATGGCTACCTTTTGAAATCAGGTTAGCCAATGTGGGCATCACCCCTTTATTAATTAGGGGGGTTATCACATTCCAATCGGCTGCATCCCAGCCAATGAGCAAAGTTTTAGGCTTTTTTGTTTTGCTCATTTTTTGCTCTTTCGGCTCTCCATGCTTTTACTCCGATCGCTCCTAAAGCTAATATCCCTAATGAACCTTGGGGATTTGGTTTGATCTCTATTTTTTGCTGAAGCTTCTTTTCCACGGGGTCAAATATAACTTGGTGTTATTTAATTTTTGAGAACTATTCGATGGCTTAAATCTATTAGTTTTGAAGTTCGAAACAATCAAATGAAAACCTCACTTTTTAGAGAAAACATTCGAATAGCAGTCAGAGCAATTCGAGCTCAGCTTACAAGAGCAATCATCACTGCATTGATTATCTCATTCGGTATTATGGCCTTAGTGGGTATTCTCACTGCAATAGATGCCATTCAACAATCTATTACTGGTGAGTTTTCTGCACTTGGAGCGACTACTTTTTCTGTATCGAATAAAGAAAGATCCATATTTATAGGAAGAAGAGGGACACGGCCCAAGCCAAATCCGGCAATTACCTACGAAGAAGCAAAAACCTTTAAAGAGCGTTTCACTTATGGTGGAAGCATTGTATCCATTTCATACATGGCTTCAGGTATGGCTGAGGCTAAGTACAAGTCAAAAAAAACCAACCCCAACACACAAGTATGGGCTATTGACGAGAATTTTCTCGTTACCAACGGATTGGAAATTGATCGTGGTAGAGCGTTTACCAAATTTGATAATGAACAAGCCAGACCTGTTGCCATTATTGGTCCGGAAATCAAAGATCTACTTTACGAAGATGAAGATCCGCTTGGCAAGGCAATTACATTAAGAGGAAGAAGATTTAAGATCGTAGGTGTTATGAAGTCTAAAGGAAGTAGCAATATTTTCTCAGGTGATCGCTCAGTCTATATAACAGTGAATAATGCCAGAGGTTCATATGCTTCACCTAACAGAACTTATAATTTAAATGTCATGGCTTCTTCTGGTGAAAAACTAGAGGCAACTATTGGCGAAGCTAAAGGGGTAATGCGCGCGGTGCGCAAATTAGCACCAAAAGAAAAGTCCAATTTTGCGATAACGAGAAGCGATAACCTTGCATCGATTTTAATTGAATTAATGAGCAGTGTTACCTATGCTGCTATGTTTATCGGGATCATTACACTCTTTAGTGCTTCAATATCACTTATGAATATGATGTTGGTCTCGGTTACTGAACGAACAAAAGAAATAGGAACCAGAAAGGCAATAGGTGCAAAGAGCTCGAATATTCTTATTCAATTCTTGACAGAAGCTGTAATTATCACTCAGGTTGGAGGGTTGTTTGGCGCAGTTATTGGTATAGCTATTGGCAATATTGTTGCGTATACCATAGGGGGTGCTTTTTTCATTCCTTGGAACTGGATAATACTTGCTTTTATACTCTGTTTTGTAGTTGGAGTTGTTGCTGGGATTTATCCAGCTAGCAAGGCGGCCAAGCAAGATCCTATAGATGCGCTTCGGTATGAATAACCGATTAATAATTAACAACTTTTAGCATCAATTAATGTAACGTCCTACGTTATATTTGCGCGAAACAACAATCAATAAAAAAAGTATGAAAAAAGTATTACTCAGCTTGCTGTTTGGGCTTTTTGCTTTTACAGGCTTTTCTCAGTTTTACAACGTACCAGCATCGGGATCTGACACAAATACAAGTTGTGTTGGAATCTTAAGAGACCCAGGAGGAACAGGTATTTATCCTGCATATTCAAATGGTTTTTTTGTGATAGACCCTCCAGGAAACCAACCCGTTCAATTGTTATTCACACAATTTCAAACCTTTAACTCATCAGATTACGTTCAAGTATACGATGGTGTAGGAACGTTTGGAACCTTATTGGGTACTTACTCTGGTTCCTCAATTCCTTCTCCTGTAACTTCAACTTCAGGAGCGTTAACAGTTAGATTCTATTCTAATTGTTGTTCTAGTGGGTCTGGATTTCAGGCAACATGGACTGCTTCAGGAGGAAATGCTCCTATCGCAGCGTTTATTGCCTCTCCAACGAATGTAGCTTTTAATGCTCCGGTGCAATTCTTCAACACATCGCTTTATGCGGGCAGTTATTACTGGGATTTTGGTGATGGAACATCTTCAACGGATGAAAATCCAGCACATAGTTATACGGCCTCAGGAACGTACGATGTTAAGTTGATTGCTAGTAATTGTACTTCTACGGATACATCAAACATTACTACCATTACCGTTGGTGCTGCTCCGAATGGGTCGATCAACCCAGATACTTTGAAGTTAACGGCTAACTGTGGTACAACGGCTAATGGATCTTTTACAATTACCAATGGAGCCGGTGGTGGTAACTTAACGTATAGCCTTGAACTTAAAGAAAAGAACAAGGCTCCCGCTTTAAGCGAGAGTTTTGAGAATGGTTTAGGTAATTTCTCAAATCAAAGTCCAACTATTTATACAGTTTCAAATCAAACTTCTGGGGTAATTCCAGATGGAAGCAAGTACCTAAATATTATAGGAAATGGATATTATTTTGATGGTGTTCATGCCACAATTCCTTCAACTCCTATTAAAGAAGCTTCTTATTGGGTAAAAACGAACACATCTAGTTGGAGTAATACTGGAACCGTTGCAATTGGTCCTGCCAATATGAACTTCAATACCGATGCAATGGTGTACACCTATTTCTATTATGGTTCATTGCGTGTGTATTACAGAGATCAAAATAACTTTTATTCTATCTACAACACGAACTCGTCCGTAGGACAATGGATGCATGTGGAATACAAGAACATTGACTGGAATGCAAAGACTTTTGATGTTTACATCAATAATAACCTCGTAATCAACGGTGCTCGATTCTTGAATCAGACGATTACAGGAATTGAGGAGTTTGATGCATCAAGTTACTACTCAGGAAACTTTGATCTGGATGGAGTGTTGCTTGGAGATAAGTCAGTTGTAGATGATATCACGTTCCTGCCAACAACAGGAACCATAGGTGCAGGAAGTTCTAATGTAGTTTCTGTAAGTGTGAATGCGGCAGATTTAATTGCAGGAGTTTACAACTTAGAGTTCAATGTTCAATCGAATGATCTAACATTAGATGGTACGAAACTACCCATGGTGTTGACCGTTGTTGGAGATGCGGCTTTAACTCACCTTCCGGGATGTGTTCAATTAGATACCTTAATCCAAGGTCAAAGTATTTCGGATAGTGTAATGGTCTATAATACGGGTTGTGATACTTTGGTTACTACAAGCATTACAGCCACTGACAGTGATATTAGTTTAATCACGAACTCTCTAAATCTGGTTCCTGATGATACTGCGTATATCCACTTTACTTTCAATCCTACTCAGGTAAAAACGTATAACGATTCTCTAGTGATCGCTTACAGCGGATTAACTGATTATATCTGTTTGAATGGTGTGGGATTAGGTGCACCAATATTAGGCATTGATAGCACAATGATGAATGTTACCGCGGTTAATTGCGGTGACTCTGTTACGGTAACACGCACATTGAGCAACACCGGAAACGGTAGCTTAAAGTACAGTTTTGGAAGTAGCGAGTCATTAGACCTTCAATCCATTTTAGATACAGTTACTGCATCTTCATCAGTATTGGCAAGTTCTCTAAGCAATTTGTATACATTCTGGGGAGGAACATCTGGAAGCTACATTTCTGATGGTGGAAATGATATGTATGACTACGGAAACTACCTGACGTTTGACAACAGCAACTATTTATACTATACCCAAACTTCTGTGTTACAGAACAATATTGTATTAGGCAATAATGGCCAGTACTTTACTCATTATGGAAACTCTATTTGGGTATTTGCAGCAGATGTTTACGGTAAGAACACTTTCAATATTTCCGGAGGATTAGGAGCTGATGGATTAGGTAGTATTTCTACAGCTGTGTTGACACAGTCAATTTCTGGAAAGACCTATAAAGGTTTTGTAAAGCGTATTCACAATACCTGGGAGCCTTCCGTTAACCACTTAGTTATTGTTGAGGATATTGGTAATACTTCACATACATGGAATGCAAGCACCAATTATGACCAGCATGATATTACTGGATTAACTAGCCATACTCGTGTTTATTACATCTTATGGGGTGGAACAAGCGGACACTTGTATAGCGACAATGACGTTGCAGGATTAATGGATTCATTCCTTAAAATGATCCATGGCAACTCTTTACCTGATTATGTTTCGGTGAGCCCGGATAAAGGAGATTTGGCCGCACCAGGAACTCAAAGTGTTTCTTTCACGTTTAAAAGCGAAGGCCTACCTACAGGAACCTATACCGATACAGTTGTATTAGAATCAAACCAACCAAATAACCCAATTGTGAACATTCCGTTTACGTTTGTGGTGAGCGGTAGCCCTGACTTTTACTATGATACGAATTGTCATCAGTTTGACTCTACTTTTATTGGAGGTACGGATACAGATACCATTTACGTATTCAATAATGGTTGTGATTCATTAGTAGTAAATTCTTCTACTAGCTCAACTGGATATTATTCGGTATCGCCTTCGGCTTTTACAATTCCTGCATATGACAGCCTAAAAGTTGCGATCAGCTACAATCCAACCGCAGTTGGAAACCACAGTGATACGCTTAAGTTGGTTGGTAATGATAATAGTGCGAAGATTTGTGTAAATGGTGTTGGACGTCACACACCAGTGGCAGTGCTTAATACTCCTTCCATCAGTGCTTCATTGGCAAGTTGTAACGATTCAGTTATTGTGCCACTAAAAATTGCGAATACCGGTTTGGGCGCAATGGACTTCAAAGTGAGTGGTTCAGCCAATGGTCAATTGAACATTTTGGTGATGACACAAGGTTCAAATGCAATCTATTTACAGAATGCTAAGAATGCGATTATCAACAACATTGGTAGACCTGTTCAAATTACAGACTTTACTGGTACTACGGCTGCAGATCTTACAGCTGCATTAGCAGATCAGGATATTTTATGGCTTGCGCCAAACGAAAATAACGGAACAAGTCAATCTACAACTTTATCAACAGCTGCACAGGCCTTTGTAACCAATGGAGGAGGTTTTGTAGGCAGTGCTTCAAACTACTATTACACCTTAGGAAACTTAGGAATTTTTAATTACTGGAGTGGTGCAACTGTATATTCAGGAATTACATTGACTGTAAATCCAACCTATGCAAACCATCCATTAATGCAGAATTTGGGGCCAACTTTTTATGGAGGACCTAGTATCTATACACAAACGTTCATTAACGTTGGTAAGAGACAGTTAGCTACCTATGGAACTAACCCTACAGATATTCTTACCGAGATTGACTACGGAAGTGGGAAAGCAATTTATGCTGGTTTTAGATTTACTTCTTCAGACCCAGTAATAGATCCATTATTCGCAAATATTTTCAATCAGTTTGGAGATGCAGGTTTAGCTCCTTGGATCAAAGTGGCTCCTGATAGTGGAAGAGTTGCAGCAACCGATTCAATTACATTGAATGTAACGTTAAGTTCTACTCATTTGACCAATGGTACATACAACGATACAATTGCAATAGAAACAAATGATCCTTCTAATCCTGTATTAAAAGTACCTGTAACTTTTACGGTGAATGGACCAATTGAGTTTATTCCAGAGCATAGCTGCGTAAACTTTGATACCACAATGGTAGGTCAAACCGCATTTGATAGCCTATGGGTATTTAACCCTGGTTGTGATACACTGAAGGTGACGAGCAATTCTTCAACGACCAACGATTTTTATGCGCAGCCAGATACTTTCAATATTGCACCGAACGATAGTCAATTGGTAGGTGTGTATTTCAACCCATCTGTTATTGGTACTTATCAAGATTCAATAACTTTTGTAGGTAACTTACCAGGAGCTAAAATGTGTGTTTCTGCCGTTTCAGAAGGAGCTCCAGACTTCACATATACACCATCTTCATTTGTGTTCGATATCAACACTTGTGTTTCTTTAACTGATAGCGATTCGATCTTCTTAATGAATATTAATGGTCAAGGTCCTTTAGATTATAAAGTGAGAACTGCGCATCAACATACAGATACCAGTTACATACCCTATTTCACAACAGGGGCAAATACTATTCACAACTTCATGAACACTCCAACGTTCGCAGATTCTATCGTTGTTACGGTGATCTTGAACGGTGATTTTGATAGTGGAAGTGAATATGCAGAA
Organism: Schleiferiaceae bacterium; assembly: GCA_025210575.1. Lineage (GTDB taxonomy): Bacteria > Bacteroidota > Bacteroidia > Flavobacteriales > Schleiferiaceae > JAOARK01. The sequence continues at coordinate 1,685 of JAOARK010000266.1, read as the reverse complement.
TTGATTATTGAAGGAACGAATTTGGGGATTCTGCCTGATGCCAACACCTTGAATTACGATACCATAGTAACGGTGATTACCAACCAAACTCAAATCACGAGCTGGTTAATAGATGGTCAATTGGATATTACGATCGATAACAGTTCACAGGTTCATACATTCAGCGGACAGCTGAACGCGCATGAAGTGATCATTGAAGTAGCTTCAGGTTCACCTTGGTTAACTGTTGGAAACCCAACCGATGGAACTGTTTTAGCCGGAGGTACACAAGGTTTAGAAGTTTCTGTGGATGCCACGGGAATGCAGCATGGAACTTACAATACGAACATTACGATCACCACAAATGATCCTAATAATCCAACAGTATCTGTTCCTGTAACATTGAATGTAATTTCTGCTCCTGACGTTAAGGTAGGCGCAAGTTGTATTCATTTTGGTGCTGTGTCTACCAATTCAACATACAACGATTCTGTGTTGATCTACAACGATGGTTGTGCACCTTTAGATATTACGGGACTAACTTTTAATAATAATGATTTCTCTACCTCTTCAGCATCAAATCAAACACTTGGTGTTGGAGATAGTACTTGGATCAATGTTCAATTTGTGCCTACAACTTCTGGTAATGTAAATGCAAGTATGCTTGTATTAAACAACGATAGTAATCTCACTATTTGTTTAACGGCCAATGCAGCGGCATTACCTACTACAGCGTTTGATGAGATCTTTACCAACCAATGTGATGGCGTGGTAAGCTTTACAGATAATACATCAAATAACCCAACGCAATGGTTGTGGGATTTTGGTGATGGATATATTTCTGTTGCTCAGAACCCATCTCATACTTACGCAAGACCTGGTATTTACAATGTAAAATTGGTTTCATCTAACTTGGCTGGAAGTGATTCATTGACGAAATCTGTGGATGTAACTTCAATGCTCTATGTTGATTTTGTTACGCCAGATTCAATATTTGTAAATACACCTGCACAGTTTATAGATAGTAGTCAGGTGGCTACAGGATGGCAATGGTTCTTTGGAGATGGGGCTTCCTCTCAAATTCAAAATCCAGTTCACACGTATACTAATACAGGAGTATTCAATGTGTCGTTCATTGCGAATTCTGCGACTTGTAGCAAAACGATAAATCGACAAATCACCGTTTATGGTAATATTGGCATTGATGAATTCGATGCGAAGGCGGTAAATGTTTTCCCGGTACCTTCAAGTGATCATGTAAAAATTACTTGGGGTGGAATACACGTTGTTGAACACGTTGAGATCTTTGATGGCATTGGTCGATTAGTTGAGTCAGCCGAGATATCCGAAAAGGATTATAATGTAAATGTGAGTACTTGGGCTGATGGAGTTTACCAAGTAAAACTTACAAATAGTAAAGGCGAGCAGATCATGAAGCAATTGATTGTGAGCCACTAATTCAATATTTGAAATTGTTAGAGCCCTGAGTTGTATACTCGGGGTTTTTTTATACCTCTTTTTAAAAAAGTAGGAATATTCTTATCTTTAGAAGATTACCCTATTGCATAAAAACCACCTAAAAAGAAATACCAATGAAAAAAACACTCTTTTCATTGTTCATGGTCTATTTGGTATTTGGTCATGGGCAATCTATCAGTTCACAATTAATTGCATCTAGCGGAGTAGAAGGAAGCAACTCTTCTGCT
>JAOARK010000265.1 GCA_025210575.1 Schleiferiaceae bacterium | reverse complement strand
TGTATCTTTACCTAACTCAGCGTCTACATAAACAGATGTCGTTTTGTAATAAGCTCCATTTACGGTTAATGTATCGCTAGATTTTAAGTCACCAATACTCAAGCTTCCTTTGCTTTTCATCCTGTTTTGTCCAAATTTTAGTGTGAGCTCGTTTTGTGGGACAGGTTTTCGTGTATAGGCATCCTCAAATACAAAAACCATTGTTTCATTTTTGGGAATTAAGAAGTAAAGTGTTGGCAACAAGGCGATACCAAGCAATAACAGTACAGGTGTACGAAGGGTCTTATTCTCTTTTGTGGTTTGATTTGTAGTAGGCCGTTGCTGTTTAAAATCGTCCCAATTCTTAAAACCGCAATACTGACTCAATAAATTAAGAACATCTATTCGCGGAAGCTTTTCACTGTCATTTTTAAAATGGAGGTACACCCATTTTTCACTTACAGAACTTTTGCATTTTTCTTCAAGATCTATCTGAAAGGTTTGAATATCGGCTCCACTCCAGTCTTTGAACTCCTTTCGAATATTCAGTTTAGACTCGACTTCGTTCCTCACTTCTGTTTTGAGTTCTTGAAAGTAGATAAGCTCCTGTTTTTTAGTTGAGTCCAAATGTAGAATCGTGTGTGTTGAAGGTCTTGTAAAACGCTTGTAAAATAAAATACAATGCTTTTACGGGCAATGTACAACACATTTTTCGTGCCAGTTCGGTGCTTTGGTCTCAAATCAATTCAATTATAGAGATCATGAAAAATTTGAAAACAATAACAACGCTTTTCGCATTGGCTTGGTTCCTTAACGGAATGTCTCAGGCAAAAGGAAATTATGACTATCGTGCCAATAATTCAGCAATAAGTCTGCGCGCAGAAAAAGACAGAATGGTGCAAATCCAAAACAACTTTGTGTCTGTCAACATGCCCGCTTTAGGCGATTTAACATTTACGATCAAAGGTCTATACAATGCCAAAGCTGATTCTTATTTAGCAATTTTCACTTCCACTCAAGTGGGCGAAACTCAAAAAGAGGCGAACGATTTGCTGAAAGCGAAAATCGATTCAATCCGAAAAGGCGCGAACAAGCGTTCTTCTGATGTAGAAATGTATGTGGATATGATCTCGTTTATTCCTCTATACGAGACCATCCCAGACAAAAAGATCTTTTCCAAGAAAACCTACAATGAAATTCCCATTGTATTTGAGCTGAAGAAGAATCTTCACTTCAAATACACAGACCCAGCGGTTCTAGAATATTTGGTAACCATTTGTGCAGAAAATGAAATCTACGATTTGGTGCGAGTAGATTATTTCATCGAAGACATCGATTTAAAAAAGGAGAAGCTCATCAACAAAGCAGAGGGAATGTTGAAGCAAAAAATCATGCGTTTTGGTGAGCAAACACATCAAGATTTTAAAGATAAAGACAGAATGATGACAGAAGGGTTTATGGTGCACCTGCCTCATGAACAATACCAGAGTTATACGGTTTATAGTTCTAATGCCATGTATGTAAAGCAATCTGGAACAATAAACGCTGCACCCAAAACAACATCGCAGTTCTACATGCCGAAATTTAACAAGCATTACGATTTTGTAGTGAACCCGGCCATGCTCGAACCCGTGGTGCAAATAGAGTATGAAGTAAAGATGCGCCTGGTGCCTAAACCTAAAGAACCCAAGAAAGAGGTAAAACCTAAAGAGATCATTAAAGAAAAGATCATCAAGCAATTGTATTGGGTTACCCCAACAGGAGATATTAAGCAACTCAACTTTTAAGTAATCATTATGGAAAGAGGAAAGTTTATCGGCACACTTGCTTTAGGAGCAATCGGCATCAGCACCTTCGGAAAAGTTAAGCCCATTGAGGGTGAGAAGTTTAAGGGGGATTGCCAAACTACGAATGATATTTTAGGTCCCTTTTATAGGGTAGGATCTCCCAAAAGAAGCTCGCTTCTCAATGCTGGGATTAAAGGGGCAGAGTTGCAAATAGCGGGTCAGGTGTTTGGCAAGGACTGCATTAAACCATTAGCAGGTTATTTGGTAGAAATATGGCAATGTGATACAGAAGGTAATTACGACAATACATCAGACGAGTTCCGTTTACGGGGAAGTCAATTAACAAATGCAAAGGGGGAATATAAATTTACCACCATTTTTCCAGGGAAGTATTTAAACGGAAAAGAATACCGTCCTGCTCATATCCACTTTAGAATAAGCAAACCCAATGGCCCCGAACTTATTTCTCAAATCTATTTTCAAAACGACCCTTCTATTGTAAAAGATCAGTGGGCCTCACACCCAAAAGCCAAACAGAGAATTGTACCCCTTTTCCCCATTGGGGAAAAGGGTGGGCTTGGAGTGAATTTCAACATTTATATGAACGCTTAAATTCAAATAACTATGAAAAAGTTTGTTCTTCTTAATTTACTTCTTCTTACAGCAGTTGATTCTTTTGGTCAGCCCGGAGGTTACACGATTCCCAGAACTCCAGATCCTTTAGATGATTATGTTTTGGGTATTGAAGAATACATCAACGAAAGGGCGGCCATAGAATTGGAAGGTTTCGCTATTCAAGATAGCGGCATAGAGCAGTTAAGTTATGACTTGCGAGGAGGATTGCCTTTTATTCCAGATTCCGAGCCAGAGAAAAAACAAGACGAAGTATTATTCGTCTATCTTCTCGAGGATGAAATTCATAAAATTGTTTTAGGCGACCACACTTTTCATTTTAAGGAAGGCTATTTATTGCGCTCCTGGCAGTTCTGCTCTCAGGTCACTGCCATGGGGCAATGTGGTGGGTTTGTTACATCAGCACATACATTTTGGTATTGGTCGGGAGATCAGGTGCATCGCTCAATAGGCTGGCAATCCCATCGGCATCCATGCCAGTGTTTTGAACGTGTAATGTATGACTACCGGAGTGTGATGTCTTTGTATAAAAAAGCAGAAAGCTCATTAATGGCTAATGAACTCAAGAAGAAATGAAGGTTTCAGCATTGATTACAACTTTTCTATTGATAGGCTCTTGTGCTTATGCTCAGGTTAAATCGAACATGCGCTTGTTGGATTTTAGAACAATGCTTATAGACCATTGGGTGAATAAAATTGATTCAGACACGAGCCTGAAAAAAGTGACGTTACCAGATGATTTTTATCCGAAGGATACTGTTTCTATTCAGGAGTTTCCGATTTATGTTTCGCATGATCGCCCATCTACAACATATTACTTGTTTCCCGCGGCCTTTCACAGTAAAGGTCGATTGATGAAGCTAAATCATGACGGGTATGTTTTTCATTTTTGGGAAGGTGAATTAATAAGAACTCAAAAATCGTGTTTTCAAAATGCAGGTTGGGGGTTGTGTAACGGCTTTACTTCTGCAGATTTTAAATGGTATTGGAAAGAGGGTCATTTGCATCGTTTGATCGATGACCAGGAGCACAATTCTCCGTGCCAATGTTATACTGAATTGTTGATTGACTATGAAGAAGCTATGGCTATAAAAGAGAGGGTTGAGGAAATCTTGAATGCGGATTAGCTACATTTACTCAAAATTAGAATGTTATGAAAAATCTTGCTTTGATGGTTTGTTTAGGTCTGGCTTTCTGTGGTTGGGCTCAATCAGAAGAAATGAAAAAAGATATAGATGGTTGTCCCATTTTTGAAATGCCAGAGGGAGATACGGTCTTTACCATGAAGCAATACTTTTTTGTAATGCTAAAAGCAGGAGAAAGCAGAGGTCAAGACGAAGCTGAAACGGCAAAAATACAAGAGGGGCATTTAGCACACTTAAACAGCTTAGGAGAAAGCGGAAAGCTTTGTATTGCCGGTCCTTTCGGTGATGATGGTGACTGGCGAGGGATTCTCATTTTTAAAGTTCCTACGGAAGAAGAAGTGCGCGAGCTGGTAGAGGCAGACCCAGCTTTCAAGGCTGGCAGGTTGAGTTATGAAGTTCATCCTTGGTGGGCTGGAAAAGGCAGTAAGCTGGATTAACGGTCGGCACTCTTTTTGCGTGTAGACTTATAAGAATCAATTTATGCGCAAAAATCTCTTCATAGTTTCACTTATCATTTCAACTCTTGTCAAAGCTCAAGAATTTAAAACTCACCAATATTTTGTTGATTGGGCTGATACCTTAGAAAAAGAAAATCTGTTGTTCGTATTTGGTGAGGACACACTACTGCAGAAAGGGAAAGAAGCAAAAGTGCATGTCTTTAATACCCCTTGGGGTTTTGAGAAAAGATGGAAGCTTGGAGATACGTTATTGACCTCAGCAAAAATTTCTTGTTGCGATTCATTATTTACAAAGACAGTTCCTGGAGTTTATGAAGAGCGTCAGCAATTTCAAGCGTTACAAAAATGGCCTTTCGATCATAAGCGCAGGTGGTACAACAAACAAGGATTTGCTTATATAGACACCAATCGAAATCAAATGAGTTTTGTGGTCGTTCAGCATGTTGAAGATCGAGTATTTAATCAGGTCTATTGGAAGAAAAATAGCGAAACACAATATTCATTTTACAACAAAGACACTCTTAGGGTGATTCGGGTGCACCCTAATGGGGATACAACACTGGTGCGAGAAAGGCACCCGATGCGCAACTATTCTTTTTACCCTCAGCAAAAGCGATGGGAGAATTGGTACGAGGCAAATGGAAATCGCATTAAACTACATTTTTTTAACGGTGCTCTCGATTCTACATATAGCAAAGGCAAACATGAGTTTAGTTACAAAACAGATCACCTCACTGTAAATAGTTTCTACTTTGAAGAAGAATGGAAATACCGAAAACAATTCGATACCATTTTACTCGAAACATATGTGCACCGGCTTAAACCAGACACAGACACGAAATGGGGAATGATGCAATTTATAAAGTCGCGTTACACCAATGCCCATTCAGATTTTGCATGGTCGCATACTTATTTTAAGAAGGTTTGTCCAACCTGTTATCCAAAGGTAGATAGTGTGATAGTGCTGGATTATGATTCTAATCGAGTGGCAAAGCTATTTTATGATTACTCAGATAAAGAAAATCCAAAAGTGTTGTCTAAACCCAGAAGTTGGATAAAGAAAAATGACCGCCTGCGTTACTTCATGTTTTTTCCACACCCTAAATTATCAAGATGTGGAACTGATATCCCTAACAGAATGTTCGATCGGCCAATACCAAAAACCCGAGTTCACAATAAAAAAGTGGTGAGCCAATTGAAGCTAGGTGATAAGAGTTTGGAGCGCGTTATAGAAGAGGAAGTAAGATTAAATGGATTAAGGGGCGCAACAAACAAAGCGCCTATTCTTTTCATACCAAACGAAGAGTTAGGGTATTTGCCACTCTATGGGTTTTCATATACCCTTGACATTCGCAGTTTGAATCGAGCAATTAGCGAAAATTCTGGAATTAAAGGCTCTCCGAATGAATCGATAACCATTCTAGCACTCAACAAAAAAGGGCGCGTTTTGCGCAAACAAAGCACTCCCCATTTTATAGTGTTTGTTGATGTTAATTAAAGAATGGATCAGAAAACTTTTCGTCCGTCATCATAGCATTATCATCTAAAGTTCTTAAGAAAGCAACCAATGCAGCTTTGTCGGCTTCAGACAAGTTCAACCTTTTGGGTTGTGTATTGTTGTTTGGGTCGATGAGCGCAGGATGCAAGTTTGGGCTCATTTGAACGCCCGAATTGTAATGTTCTACCACTTCTTCTAAGGTCGCAAATCGGCCGTCATGCATGTAAGGGGGCCTAGCTGCAACGTTGCGCAATGAAGGGGTTTTAAACAATCCTTGTTGGTTGGGGTTTCCAGTATTTCCTCCAACTCCAGCATCAGTAATCGTAGCATCCAAGCCATTGCTTCTCGGACCTGGAGCGATAAAAGCTTCCGTTCCGTGGCAAACCGCACAGCCACCTAAGTTTGGACTAAAGAAAACTTGCTTTCCGCGATTTTCTTCTTGTGTAAAAGTGGGAAAGGGTTGCTGAGCAGTGTTTGCCTGTGCTCGACCTTCATCGTATGGGGATTGATAGCTTATCATACTGCG
>JAOARK010000264.1 GCA_025210575.1 Schleiferiaceae bacterium | reverse complement strand
GCCCTTCCTTTTTTTATGGCAGCCGATGGAATTCTTTTTAAGTTGAATAACCCTGTGATCACCTGACTTCTTAATACATTATGAAAGTCGGCAACAGCATTAAATTCATATTTTTTTCTTAGCTGCTTGTAAAGTCTTCTCAGGCCTCTAAGCCCTTTATGCTCACCTTTTGTATCAACTGCTTCAAAATGCAATCGGTCAGAATCAGGAAAAAAGTGATGAAAAGATTTTCGTGATAAGACCGTAATCCTCAATTCTGGGTTTTGATCTAATGCAGCAAGAATAACGGGCACAGTCATGGCCACATCTCCCATTGCCGAAAGTCTTATCACTAAAACATGCATATAGGCAATTTAGCTTTTTGCCTTGTAAAGCACAGGGTTCAATTTAGGGTCGTTATACATTTTCATCTGCTTGTAAACTTTCATGTATACTTTCCCTTCCTTAATAGCTTCTAGTAATTGCGCAATACTTGTGCTTAAATCCTTTTCTTGCTCAAGTAAAACCGCCAACTTACCATTACATGAAGCGCGTAATTCATCATCAATCTCAGGACGATTGGCTTGTTCGTCCATGTGATAAATCTTTAGCATTAAAATAGAAAGACGGTCAATTGCCCAAGCTGGGCTCTCAGTATTCAATTTGGCATTATCTAGAACTTCAACATCAGCATAAAAATTTCTGATCTGCTCATCGATCTGCTCTACCATATCGGTGCGAACTTGATTACTCTTGTCAATGCGTCTTTTAATCTCAAGCGCTTTTACAGGATCAATATTCACATCGCGAATAATATCTTCAAGGTGCCATTGAACAGTATCTACCCAACACTTATGGAAATAAACTTCTTCTGGTTGATTCGCATATGGATTTTCAAATACCTGATCTACATCGTCTTTCACATGGTAAAGATCAACCGCTTCTCTAAATACTTTAATTAAATGATCAACCGAAAAATTCATTGTTATGCGTTTTGTAATGGGCGGCAAATATAGCTATTAAGGCCTCTTAATTATTTTGCAAGCAATTGTTCTATACAAGCTCTCACACGAGAAGCAGCTTCCTCTAATTCTTCCGTTTTGGCTGCATAAGAAAAACGAATGTAGCCTGGTAAACCAAATGCAGAACCAGGTACACTTGCCACTAGTGCATTCTTCAAAATGTACTCTGCCAATTCAGAGTCATCTTTCAATTCAGAGTTATCTATTATTTCTTGAACGTAAGGAAAAACATAAAATGCTCCCTCTGGAATTTTAACCTCAAATCCATCTATGGCATTCAATTTCTCAGCAAGTAAATCTCTTCGTTCTCTAAAGGTATCTACCATGTATTGCACTTTTTCGGGCGATTCTCCCAAGGCCGCCATAGCCGCTCTTTGGCTAATTGAACTTGCACCAGAAGTAAACTGAGATTGAATTTTATCACATGCATCGGCAATCCATCGCGGAGCTCCGATATACCCTAATCTCCATCCTGTCATTGCAAACCCCTTGCTTAGGCCATTTACGGTAATTACTTGCTCATACACCTTTGGGTTTTTAGCCAGACTTGCTTTTTTTCCTGTATAGTTAATGAGCTCATAAATCTCATCACATACCACATAGAAATCCTCTTTCTCACAAATAACTTCTGCAAGCGCATCTAATTCTTCTTGAGAATACATAGCACCAGACGGGTTATTTGGAGTACTGAATATCATCAGTTTTGTCTTTGAGGTCATTGCATTTCGCAATTGCTCTGGAGTGATCTTAAAATTGTTCTGATAGTCTGTTTTAACAATAACCTGCTTTCCACCTGCCAATTTTGTTTGCTCATAATAGGAAACCCAATATGGTGCAGGTATGATTACTTCATCACCGTTGTTTACTAAACTTAAAATGATATTCGAAATACTTTGTTTTGCTCCTGTAGAAACCACAATCTGATCAGGAGAGTAGTCCAATCCATTATCTCTTTTAAACTTCTTAGAAATGACTTCACGAAGATCGGCATACCCTTTAACAGGCATGTAATGTGTATAATTCTCTTCCATCCCTTTTTGGGCGGCCGCTTTGATATAATCAGGAGTATCAAAATCGGGCTCGCCTAAACTGAGGCTTATTACATCTTTGCCTTGTGCTCGTAATTCTCTTGCCATTTTAGTCATGGCAATAGTTTTAGGAATTTCGAGTTTATTTATTCTATCAGCAACGTGATTCATTCGTGAAGTAATAGTAAGTTAGTAACGCTTCGGGCTCTGCTAATTAAAAGCGGCACAAATTTAAAATTATATGATGCTGATAATTGAAAGAAACAGTTGTTGTTTTTTTTCAATATTTGTCGTTCTAAAACATAGGCTTTTCAAAACACTGAAATGGAAGTATTCTTAGAGATCTTAAAATATACCTTTCCCGCTCTTTTAATGTTATTGCTCACTTATCTGATGTTGTCTAATTTCTTAGACAATGAGGAAAATAGGCGCAACTATCTGTTGAAAAAAGAGGTGAGAAAGAATGCCCTACCTGTGCGTCTACAGGCTTACGAAAGGCTCACGTTATTTTTAGAACGAATTACTCCAAACAGTTTATTGGTGCGTGTTCCCGCGAAAAAATTGACCAGTCAAGAATATCAAACATTACTTCTGCGCACGATTAGAGATGAGTTTGAACATAATTTAAGTCAGCAGATCTATATCAGCGAAGAAGCTTGGCACATGGTGGTTACCGCCAAATCTGCAACGGTAAGTATTATCAATAAGATTTCTTCGGAAGTAGATCCTAATACACCTGCATTAGAATTAAGCAGAAAAATTCTTGAACACACTTTAGAGATTGGCACCTTCCCTACCAGAAGTGCAATTCACTTCATGAAGACTGAAATCAAGTCTGAGATTTAAGATAAATCTTCATTAAGTTTTCGGCAGCTTTAAAAGGAGACTCCTTTAAAGTTTTGACTTTTTCTTCTGTTTCTCCCCAAAGAGATTTCACGTCATTGTTATCATAAAAGTGATGTAAAACATCTTCTTCGAGGGTTTCTCTGAGCCAGCTTTCGAGTTGAGACTTTCGGTTTTCCTCAAAAAAATGAGTTGATTGTGTCTTCTCTTGATAGTTTGAAATTGAATTCCAAATTTCTTCAAGACCTAAATCATGTAATGCAGAACAAGTTCCAACGGGAATCTTCCATCCTCTCGGGTCTGCTGGAAAAAGATGCAATGCTCTTTTCACATCCGCTGCTGCCATTTTAGCTTTACGCTGATTGTCACCATCGGCTTTATTGATCCAAATCCCATCGGCCATTTCCATGATTCCACGTTTCATTCCCTGCAGTTCATCTCCGGCTCCTGAAATCAATAACAACATAAAGAAATCGACCATGTTCTTCACCGCGGTTTCACTTTGACCTACGCCAACTGTTTCAATAAAAAGAGTATCAAATCCAGCTGCCTCACACAAAATTATAGACTCCCTAGTCTTTCGTGCTACGCCACCTAGAGTTCCAGCACTTGGGCTTGGACGAATAAATGCGTTCTCCTCAGTTGACAATTCCTCCATTCTAGTTTTATCACCAAGAATGCTTCCGCCCGTTTTATTACTGCTAGGATCTACTGCTAAAACTGCAACCTTCTTGTTTTTAGAATGAATAAGGTATTTACCGAATGATTCGATGAATGTGCTTTTACCTGCGCCTGGCACTCCTGTAATTCCAATCCGCATTGATTTGCCAGAGTGAGGAATACACCCTGCAATAACTTCTTGAGCAATTTTCTTATCGGCACTCTTTCGGCTTTCTATAAGCGTTATCGCCTGGCTTAAAGTTGCTATATCCCCGGCAAGGACACTTTTAATAAGCGTTTCTGAACTAGGAAGTTTTCGTTTTTTAACCTTTAGAGCCAGCTTTGGGTTCAAACTCGAGGCAGAATCTACTCCTGATTTTACACTCAATGCCGTTTTATTCTTCCCTTTGGTCATTATGAATTACCATTAACGTAATCTTGAAGGTAATCAAAATGAGGGGTCAATTTACCATTCTTGGTCTCTGTCCCCCTCCAGATCACCTCATCAGGATCCTCATTGAATAGGTGAGGGATTACGCTCTTGATCAGATCGTTTCCAAAATCAACTGATGCATCTCTGGGTAATTCACAAGGCAAATTATCAACAGCCATTACGCCAATGCTATTAGGTTGGCTGTGATCAACTACCTTTTCATTCACTGGATCATATCCATAAAACGGATCTGCAATAGTAGATGGCCTTAAAGTACTCGCGACAGGACCATCAATATCACAGCTCACATCCGCCACATATCTCAACTTGAAATTTTCGCTTTTAGCATCTTCTCTTGAAAATATAAAAGGCGCTTGGTTATCCCAATAATGACAGGCAATGTATAAGTCTGAAACTTCTGCAAAACGCATAAAATTAGATTCAAACAATTCTGGATGCGAATAGAAATCATTCTTTGAAAAAGATTCTCCGCTTTTCTTTTTGTTGTAATCTGTCACAGCCAAGTCGGCAAAAACAGGCTCTTCAAAGGTCTGGTGTAATAATTCTTCGGGTGAAACCTGTTTTATACCAGCTGCATTTAATGTTTCTATTGCACCTCCGGCCACTCGGCCCTTACCCGTTAAAACAATCTTGAATCCTTGTGGCAAATCCAGTTTGTTTAATTCGGCATTCATTTCCTTTCGGTCATGACACAAATGAGCTGCCTTTAAGTTAAAAGATCCAGATCTTTCACCCCAACCTCTTAACCCATTGTACGCACCAACAATTCCTGCATATCGGCCAAATGCGACCACTCGGGCGCCCCTTGTATTGGTCAACATCTCGTAATCGATCAATTGAATTTTCTTCTGCAAAATTACTTGAAGAAGAGTGCGATTGTAGGGCTGTTCTTTATAGGTGTGAGAGAAAAAGAAGTATTTCTTTCCCGAAATCAAGTCATTTATTGGAACCTCTTTAACCCCAAGAAGAACATCACAAGATTCCATATTTTCAGATAATTCTATTCCTTTATCCGAATATTCCTTATCCGAATAAGCTCTAATATTGCTAGGCTCAACAAGAACTTTACACTTAAACTTTTCTTGTACCTCTACACATTGCTGGGGAGTTAATGGAACTCGTTTATCAGGTGGGTATTTACCTTCTTTAATAATGCCTAGGATCATAAAATATATTTGTGTGGCAAAGCTATATCAGGTCTATTAAAAATGAAAATTATCTTTAACTAAGAATGAACTTAATAATTTACCTTAAACGATCTCTTGTAACTCACCCCTTGAATATAGATCACGTATATCCCTTTATTGTTACTCTTGAAAGGAATAAAAAGTTCTTTCTCGGTTGAAACATTATTTTCATAATGAAGAATTTGTCCCATAGAATTTAAAATTTGAATATTGACTCTTTCATCATCAATTCCATTAAAAACAATTCTAACTCCTTCTGAATCCATCCAAAGTCTAGGTGCAGCATTTACTCGCTGTATTGGCTTACCAGTTTTATTAAAGTGGAGATTAAATCTATCAACCGAACTATAACTAACATTTTCGAAAAGGTAATCGGACTTACCTAAATCATGCCACTCTTTCAACAGTTTATCCTCCAAATAAATACTCCAACCAATTGGCTTTTCAGCAAAACCAAGTTGATATTTCCCATTGGTTTTAGTTGATTTAAACGCAAGTGGAATAACCTCAGTATTCAGTGGATAGGGTCTTTTTTGAATAACCAAAGGTGATTCTCCAATGTGTGTAAATAAGATTGGAGATTTCGACTCTGAGTTTCCAAGCTTCAAAATATCTGAACCAAGATCAAAGCCAAGCGAATACTCTTCACCAAATACTATTTCAATAGCATCAGTCAAGTCGGTATTATCCAAATCATAAACACCAAGAAGCATTAGATCAGGCACATTATTAGTTTTATAATGTCCTACACTGCTCTGACAATCGGTTTGAAAACTTGGACTCATTGTAACACTTAAGTCACTCGCAATAAATGCAGATACTCCAAAAAAAGGATCGTTTGTTGAACCCTCTGACAAATTCGCATTTATACTCACATCGGCATCCTGCCTGCGGTTTAGGTTGGAGTTTGTTCTCCGAATAAAGAAGCTCTGCATAGGTGCTATCTCAACATCTGAGACTAAAATTGCACCAAAATTATCTACGTTGATATTAACTCCAATCCCAGTAATGGCATCAAGGACTACATATGTTCCTGAGGGATCCCAAATCCAGGCTGCCTCGTCAAAATCAGAACCAAAGAAACCATTCGCTTGCATTAGAGTGACATCAATGGTTGAAGTGTAAATATTGGGAATCAAATTCCACCCTCCCCAATTATTGTGAGTGTTGAATGATTTGGATGAATTATTGATGGTTCCGCTTACTTCTAAAACATACGGATTTGAGGGTGCCAATCCACCATCAAGAAAGAAATTCAGTCCAAAATTGGAAAGATCTGTTGCTACTGAAGGAACTGGTAACCAGCTACCAAAAGCATGACTGCTGTATGCCCCAACTTCAAAACCAATCTCATTCCCTCCACTTCTTTTTGATTCATAAAAGAACAGATTATGGCTTTGAGTACCTGATAGGTCCACAACCCCAAGATCATTCTCAGCTTGAAAACCCAGTGCACTTACATTTGTAAAAGGTATCCCTAAATTGTGCCAACCTTCTTCTAAAGTCATCTGGTATGTAGCGTCAATTGAAGGGCCTATGTATTGACCATACTCCGAATCAGATTTTGAGAGCAATCTAACATCTCCTTGATTTGACACAGAATTGGTAATCGTCAGGCATGCCCCAGATCCTGGGTTACCTGTAGAGACCACACTATTAATATCCAAACCGTGTGGAGTTCCAGAAAAATCATTTTCAAAAACAAGGTCCGCCAAAGTAGCTGATTCCTCTAGTCGTGCTACAGTAGGATTATTATCCGGATCTTCTTCATTCAATATATAAGCCGTGCGACCCGCGTCTGCATTACTCGGATGACCTGGAATGTTTACACTGCTTCCATTCACCCATTGAGTCCCTATCCATTTTAATCGGTCATCATATAATGCAAACTCAACATTGTCTTCATCTACACTTCTCGTCAAATCTACCTCCACTACTCCATCTGGAGTTCCATCACCAGAATTTGGTAATGCAAAAATCAACTCAGGCTCTATACCTTCGGCACTATTTATGTAATTTGTAGGAAGTTGAGAGGTTAGTGAACCACTCGCTGTAGTGTGCAACACCAAATCGAATAAAGATGGCTGCAAAGACGTCAATAGATATGTTCCATCAGAATTAACAGGAACTGTTTGAATTATAGTCGGTCCGCTCTTCAATACTGCGCTTACAAACATTTGGGTACCGCTAAATACACCGGTTGCAGTTCCATTAATTATTCCTTGGTTAGGATCATTAAAAACGGTTCCATTAATAAAGTGAAGTAAACCCGAACAATTTTGCGCCTCTGTAGTTGCACAATCGTTGACTTTTGGTCCAGCAAAATTGCTAATACCGCTAGATGATCCACTTACACAATATACATCTAAAGTACATCCACTAACACTATTGTCAATGTCTAGGTCTTTAGCAGCAATCGAAAATATCGCACCTGTTACTGTAGAACTTTTAATGGTTAGCTTGCTGTCGCTTTCACCTAATATAAAATGATTGCTTCCTGTGTAATTTATATAAGAATTTGAGCTTATATCAATATTCCCGCTACCTGCAGTACCTGAATAGATGTACACATTATTAAACACTGCGGGACTACCACTCGTACCAACTCCTTCATAGGTATGATTCTGTTTTGAGCGTAAGCAAACATTATTTAGACTTAAAGTAACCTCAGATTTAAATAGATAATTTCCCGATGTATACATTAAAGCATTTGTCCAACTCACGGTTCCTTTTTCTCCGGTAAAATTACCCCCAGAACCCCCTTGATAATTGAAGAAAATTCCATCACTTATTGTAAAAGAACAACCTGAACTTTTCATAGAAAAAGAAGGTGCAGGGTCATTTTTGTCACCCATTTGCAATACACCATCACCTTGAATTGTTAACGAAGAGTTATCATCAAGAATAATTTCTTGCGTAGCAACCACTTGATATAAATTGGTTATGATTACTGATTCGCTACTACTTAAGTTATAAGGAGGAGCACCGCTTGCTCCAGACCAAGTATCGGGGTCATCCCAATCACCATTATCTATAGAGGTCCATGTTGGTTGAGCACTACTTATTAAACTACACAGGAGAAGAGCGATAAACAGACTTAGCTTCATACTTCAAATCATGAGAATATAACCACGCCCTTAAAGTTAAAAATATACTTGTCATATTTTAACTACATGAACAACCGTATAAAATTTAAATACAAGACTTCTAATTAACGTAAACACATTAATCTATGACTTGCAAAAACCAAGATTGACAGAATTTCTTAATGACTCTAGAAATTAGCCCCAAGTGTGAGCAAAAAGGCATTGTTTTTAGCATCACCTAAAACCGATGTGTTTGCAAAAACCGGTGTGAGTCCTAATTCATAACTCAACTCGAGATATAAAAATGAAATATCAACTCCAGTCCCAAAATCCCACCCCCAAATAGTAGATGCATAATCTTCTTTTGTTAAAGCGTTTGGGCCGGTTGTGCTCAACACAAATGCAGCAGAGGGACCCGTAAACAACCTAAAATTGAAAAAGGCGTCTTTGTCCATAAAGTCGTAACCTAACATCACTGGAATTCTAAAAATATTCACTGTTGATTCTACATCGTTAGAAGGCTCGGTACTGTGCACCAACTTTGTTCCTATAAATGCCCATTGCACTGCAGGTTCGAAATAGAAATCCTCACCAAATTTCCAACCCACACCTAATTGCATTCCTGCTCTTCCTTCCTGTTTAAAGTCTTGTGGTTCTGTAGACAATTGTGACCAATTAACACCAATATGTGGCTTTATTTGAGACCAAGCTGTAGTGCTTATAATAAGTAAAGCTATCAATAGACCTTTTTTCATGATACTTTTTTTAAGTCTCACTAAAGTACAGAAAACCTTAAACTGCTATTTTAGCCGCCCCTCTTTAGGGAAGAACTTTGAAATTTGGGGCTGACTGGTTTTGACAGCAAGACGAAAGTTGTTGTAAGCATGCCGAGCTAAGATGTTAACGCTCGTAAAACAGGGATATCAACTTTTTAACTGGCGAAGATTCTTACGCTATGGCCGCTTAATCTAGCGATATGCAGATTAAACTAATCCACGTATAAGATACGGGAGCCGTACATTCCTCTAAAGCCCAAGACGGGTGGCGTTAGGTTTAGGAGTGCAGAAATACCCGACTAGGAACTATGGGGTTGTGACATAATTCTGACAACGATTGCAACTAAGCTTTGCTTTGGGTGTTTGTTCCCGGAAATAAGTCGAAAACTTAATAACAAAATAAGCATGTAGAAAGCTACAGGTTTCCTTGTTTGGACGCGGGTTCGAATCCCGCCAGCTCCACTTTTTTTATTCAACTTCAATCATCCAGATCTGGATAACGATTGAATCTAAATCTTTGTCAGAAGGCTCTAATCAGAAATTAATTCTAACTGAAAAACGAGCATTCTTTTCTTCATTTCTTCTTTGTGGATGAGGTTGGCAACCTTTCCTGTGGCTTCGAATTTTAAATAGTCTATAAATTCTACAGTTGCTACGATTTGATCGAGGATTCTTTGTCTCACTTTTTCTACGTTCTTATTCATGATCGGATTGTTTACTAATCATAACGATAAAACCGTGCCAAACTTTCTTTTTATACTGATTTAGAAATAAATCATTCCTCTGATCATGGATTAATCCACACTTCACGATTCAATTTATTTCCTTCTAAAAAGAATTTCCGTCTCTTTTTCCACTCGCTTTTTGAAAGGGAAAAATTGGATTCATGAATTTCAACTGTTTTAAGAAACCCTTCATAACTTGGGTTACTTGATTCGAAGCAATCTACCCATCGGTAAAAAGCATTCATTCTTTCTGTTTCTGACTTGTTTAATGAAGCCAGAAACAATCGAAAAAAATGGAGCTCGCTATTCAAATAGGCCGCTCTTTTCTCCTTAGAAGCAACTATCCATTTTTTAAGGAGTCCATAGAGTCTGGGAGTTGCATACCCCAAAGCAATAATCAATAAAAGTAATTGCCACCAATTCAGACCTAAAAAGGAAAATGACTTCTTTGCATCATCTTGCGAATGAACCTCAGTTGTAGCCTCTATTGCAGCTAACGAATCTTTAATACTCGCTAACATCCCCAAATCGGGATTGGGTTGCACATTAACCACGATTTCGGGTAGCGTTTTCTTATAGATTTTTTTACGTTGTGCATTCCACCAAAACAGTGTCATCTCTGGTATTATTACCTCCCCTTCTCTTTCAAAAAGGTAACGCATCGCATCTGTGCGATCGGCATTAAAGGTGGTTTTGGTTTTGTTATTATTCACGATAGCCCTTTCTGGATAGAAACTTACTCCAGAGATAGTATCCCAAACTATTGGTGGAATTAACTCAGCAACCGTTGTTTCTGCCTTTCTATAGATCTTACGATCAAGCACATCACCAACCTTGACATTTTTCAGGTCCCCTTGCCATTGATCCTTTACCAAAAGACTTGGAGTAACTAACCAATCCTTTTTATCGAAATTTGGCGGTATTGGCTTCACCTTGATCTTCATCGCCTTTGACTTGACCGTTCTTGTTTTAGCCTCATACCCCCCATCATCAGGTGTTTCAACCTCAATGGTCATCGCTGGAAACTCAACATCTTCTTCCTGGTAGGGAAATACTTGATATATAAATTGTACTCCTGCATAATTTTGCCCATTGATGTTCTTTGATACACTCAATGAACGAAACATGACGGTGAATGCACCTTCAATTTTAATGTTGGGAATATCTAGCCCTTTGGTGAACCATGTGCTTGTATAAACGCTTAAAGAGATCTCAGCGGGTTCATTAACATATACCTTTTGAGACCTCGCATTTACTTCGGTAAAAAGATGTCTTTGTCCAAAACCATTATGCATAACCACAAGGCCAATGAGAAAGAAAAAATATTTTAATCGTGTAGCTACCATTTTTTATTGTCTTTTTTTGGTTTAAGGTTTTTCACCTTCACTTCACGTTGAAACTTTCTTTTTAAGAATAAAGCTGGGTCATCATCTACCTTTCGCATCAACACTTTCTGACTAGGATCAGGCTCACCCGCTTGAAAGTCTTCTGGCACTTCTTCTAGTTCCTTAGCCGTTCTAACCTCTGTTGTTACTGTTTCTTCTTTTCGCTCAATCTGCATATCTTCCTCTGTAGCTTCTTGTCCACCTCCGCCTAAATCCTCATCATCTTTATTCTCGGTATTCTGAGCTCGTTGTTGTGGCCCTTCTTCTAACGCTTCCTCTGGGTTTAATTCTTCCTGACCATCAATAAGATGCCCTAACATCACTTGATTGTTTGCCGCATCCTTCATTTCAGGATTCATTTCATAGGCTTCTCCAAAGGCCATTTGTGCAGCTGCGTAATCTCCATTTTTATAATAGGCTAAACCCAAATTATAAGCTCCTTCTGCAGTGGTATCTTTGCTGAACTCTTCCACTGCAGATTCGTAATCACCAGCTTTGTAATAGGCCACTCCGCTTCTCATCGGGTCTTCGTACATATCACCAGCTTCCTGATACCTTCCTTCATTTTCTAACTGCTGACCCTGATAATCTTTTGTATACCACAAATCCTGAAAATTAGACTCATCACTGCACGAGTTCAGGGTGAAAAGCATCAAAAACCCATAAACAACAAACCCTTTTCTAAACCATGCCAACATGAAAATTACCAATGGCAAAATCAATAGCCATCCTCGGTCCTGCCAATTGTTTTCCTGGACATCCGCTTGCTCTTGAAAATTCAGCTTACCACTGATCAGATTAGCCATATGCTCAACATCGCTAT
>JAOARK010000023.1 GCA_025210575.1 Schleiferiaceae bacterium | reverse complement strand
TGACCAAGGTGTGGTGCAGTATGATAGCATTGACCATGTATTGAATCAACCTAGTGTAATTTCTGGAATCATTGGCTCGGACACTTTAACTTCTCCAGATCACTTGATCACTCCTTTAGGAACAAGCAAAAAAGCAGGAAGAAATCAGATTTTATTCAAAGCCTCAGAGCTTTTGAATCTCGGTTTGCAATATGGTAAGATCACAGACATAGGTTTAAATATAAAAGGAATAAGTAATCCTTTGATTGCCTATGATGGTTACAGATCGGCATGAAATTGGTGAATGAAGATAGCCTAACGGACATGCAAAATGATTTTAGCATGGTCTATTATTCTATTTCTGTTGTTTCGGTAGGCTGGAATAACATTCCTCTACAATTTCCTTTTACATGGGACGGTGAATCTGACTTATTGATAGAGATTTGTTTTAGTAAGCAATTCAACAATTCTAAAGACATATTGGTAGAAGTTTCAGACGCTGGTTTTAAAGCAAATGCCTTTGGAGATGGTCAAGGATCTGACAACTCCACCGTAGGTTGCGATTTAAATTTTGCAGGAAATTCTAACCTGAGACCTAATATGAAATTTACACTTGAACCCACTTTTGTTAGAGTAGGATCTCTCCAAAATGATGGTTTAAGAAATGCTGGGGCAATGGCAAACCTGGATGGTGACTCCTTTCCTGAATTAATACTTGGAAATTTCAGTGGTGGTGTTCGCTATTTTAAAGGCGAAGAATATCGCTTTCCAAACATTTCTATCGTTGAGAATGACTTGAATCTAGAAATGAAAATGTATCCCAATCCGGCTAAAGGATTCTTTACGTTAGAGTGGAGCGATGTATTAGATGATGAACTTGATTTGAATGTTTACAACATTAATGGTCAACTAGTCATTTCTAAAGAAGTCGCAAATGGCGAGCAGATTTCAACAGATCATCTTTCTACAGGATTGTATGTTGTACAAATAGTTTCTCAAGGTAAATTTGCAGCCTCCGAGAAATTGGTAATCATAAATGACTAAAGAAGAGCTAGATTTTCCTGTTTTACTTTTTGATGGAGTCTGCAACCTATGTGTTGGCAGTGTTCAATTCTTTTTGAAACACGATAAAAGAGGCGAACTCAAATTTGCTTCACTCCAATCTGCATATGGAGAACAGCAAAAGGAGAAATACAATATCCCAGCCAATGTAGATTCGCTCATTTTCATCCATAAAGGAAAAGCATATCATTACTCTTCTGCGGCACTTAGAGGAGCTGCGAACATGGGTGGGCTTTGGCCATTGGTCAAGGTACTTCTAGTCATCCCTCCTTTTGTAAGAAATGGTATTTACAAATGGATTGCGAAAAACCGTTATCGTTGGTTTGGAAAAAAAGAAAGCTGCTGGTTACCTACTCCAGAACTTAATGCGAGATTCTTAGACAAATAAAAAAAGCCGCTCTAAAATTAGAACGGCTTTAATATATTCAGCTAAAGCTATTTCTTAAAGCTCTAAAGCATTGTTCATGTTACGAACCGCTTCAGCAGACTTGTTAAATTTAGCTTGCTCTTCATCATTCAATTTGTAATCAACGATTCTCTCCCAACCGTTTTTGCCAATTACAACAGGCACACCCATACAGATATCAGACTGGCCGTACTCACCTTCTAAATAAACAGAACAAGGCATTACTTTCTTCTGATCTCTTACGATAGCTTCAACCAATGCAGCACCTGCCGCACCTGGAGCATACCAAGCAGAAGTTCCTAATAATTTAGTCAATGTAGCACCACCCACCATAGTAGCCGCAGAAACATTTTCTAATTCTTCAGCAGAAAGATGATCTGAAACTGGAGTAGATTGGTAAGAAGCATGACGTGTTAAAGGAATCATAGTAGTATCACCGTGACCACCAATAACAGTTCCCTGAAGATCGTTAGGGTTACAGTTCATTGCTTCACTTAATCTATACTTGAAACGAGCACTATCTAAGATACCACCCATACCAATAATTCTGTTTTTTGGTAACCCAGAAGTCTTAGCAGACAAGTAGGTCATTGTATCCATTGGGTTAGAAATAACCACAATAATAGCTTCTGGAGAATGCTCTAAAACATTAGCAGTAACAGATTTAACAATACCGGCATTAGTACCAATTAACTCCTCACGTGTCATACCTGGTTTACGAGGAATACCAGAAGTAATTACTACAACAGAAGAACCTGCTGTTTTAGAATAATCGTTAGTTGTACCAGTTACATGTGTGTTGAAACCGTTTAAAGTAGCACACTGATTCAAATCCATTGCTTTTCCTTCAGCAAATCCTTCTTTAATATCTAACAATACTACTTCAGGAGCTAGTTCTTTCATTGCAATGTACTCTGCCACAGAAGCACCTACATTACCTGCACCAATTACAGAAATTTTCATTTTATAAATATGATTTAAACGTTCTTATTAAAGGACGCCAAAAATAAGTGATAAACCCTTAAGGTAAACTGATGAATTACATTGTTTTGACCTTAATTCGGAACCAAACGATCAAAGAAATAATTAGATCAATCCTGCCTTAATCTTCCAGGATTTGAACTTTATAAACAAAGTACTTTGTATCTCCTAACCAAAAGAACCTGACATATTTTTCATGGTAATAAACCTTTACCCGTTTGTTCTTTTCAATTGCCTCTTCCAATTGTTCTCTTACCTCTTTGTGACTAGAACGAATTGAGAATTGCCATTTAGCAGGAAGAACGCCTTCCGCATTACTCGTTAAGCCTCCTTCATTCAACTCTCCTTCATACGTTTTTATGATTTTTCCTTTGTGGCTCACCTTAATTGGAACCCCTGCTCTATACCCATCACTAAAATTTGCATAGTACAGAAATAGAATCACGGCTACTAAAACCCCAACAACTATCCAAAGTGCTTTTTTAAAAATATTTTTTGTCTCAGCCATACTAACGAGTTTAGGCAAGGAAGATACACAAGGTGAATGAAAAAGCACATTTAAACAGTCTTCAATTTAATGTGAATAACTTAAACCATTCTAAGTGCTTGACATACAGACATCTTTAAAAGTTTTATATATTTAGGGAGATTATCAAAACCCTGAAATATGCATACTTCAAAACACTTTATTAGCGCGTTAGCTTTGCTGATATGTACTACAATGTTTGCGCAGAACAAGACAAATCTCAATTTCAATCAGATTGATCAACGAGTAGATAAAAGCGAAATAAAGGTAAGCTCAGATTTTGAAATTCAAGTTCACCATGTAATTATTAAAGCCAAAGACGCTGGCACAAATGAAGTAACCAGAATTAATTTCGATATAAGATCTATAGCCGGAGGACAGGTATTTATTTTTAATCAGAACCACCAGTTGGTTGCCTCTGGTTGGATTAACCCGGGGTTAAACGATGTAAACTTAATCTGTAAACCAGGTGAGTACCTTATCTCTTCCTCTGACACGAAAAAAGACCTGAAAATTCTAGCTCATTAACAAAGCTGACAACTTTTTCACTTTCTTTATTTCACTAAATACCGCAAGGGAATATTGCCGTAATGTTGAAATCAAGAAAGTTTTTTTTTGCTATTTGTTTGCTTTTGGCCACTCTTTCAAAGGCGCAAAAAGACAATACGCTGCAGCTT
>JAOARK010000263.1 GCA_025210575.1 Schleiferiaceae bacterium | reverse complement strand
GGCTAGAGAAGGTTCAGTTTCTTTGACTTTTGTAAATATCCCCAAAGGAGATTATGCCATATTAATTTTGCATGATGAAGACAAGGATGGTAAGCTTGATATGTATTTCTTCGGTCCACCAAAAGAAGGAGTTTGCGCTTCTAACAACCCTAAAGGTCACCCAAAGTTTGAAGAAGCACGGTTTACCTTGTCTGGTGATGTTGTGTTAGATTTAGAAATGAATTATTTGTTTAGATAAAAAAATAGGGCACAATGATTGCGCCCTATATGATGAAGTAAACTATAATTTATTCGGATGAAATAACTACTATTATTTGAGTTTACCATGATGAATGGTTAAATTATTTTCTTCGACCGTGTAGATGTAGATTCCGGATTCCAGATCTGAAAGATTAACATTGCTGTTGTCAATTTGTTTAATATCAACAAGTTTACCTTGAAGTGTAAATAATTTGAAAATCGCATGGTCAAGATTCTCTGTAGATTCTATGAATAGTCTATTAGCAACTGGATTCGGATAGATTTTTGCGGGAATTACATGGTGCTCTTCAACAGAAACAGAATAATTGTTGTAAACATAAACAGCGCTAAATGCAGAATCCCAATTGGCCCCATTTTTTTGACGCACGGTATACCCAAGCGGTTTTGAAACTATTTTGTTGCTAAAATCAGGATAGTAATAGTCAACAGGATGAAGGATGTCTGCCACCAAGGATTGCGTGTCATACGTGTAATTGTATTTCCAAGATTCTTTCCAGCTTCCTGTTGCGTTTGAATAATAGGTCTCTTCAAGAGGGTCTCCATTAGCCGAATAGGTGTAAGTCGCCTTAGAATCGTTTACCCACGATGAGGAATTCGAATTCCAAGTGTAAGTTAGCTTTTCATCAATTTGGCCATTGGTATTTACCGTTCTATCATCTTTAGCTTTGTTGGTTAGAGATGTTTGAGAAGCATCCCATTCTTTAACCAAAACCTGCGTCAAGTTTCCGTAAGAATCATAAGTGTAACTATGGTTTTCAGTTTTCAGCCATTGTCCTCCTTGTGGTATTCTGAGCTGCCAAAGGGTATCCACTCCTTGTGCATCATAAAAAGGGACCACCCATAAAACGGTATCGTAGGTACTTCCGTTATAGATTAAATAATAATAGTCTGATTGATGACCAGAGGCATCTCTAACATAGAGCGTTTTATTGGCCAGTTGATAGGCTCCATTTAAATAAGTCCAATTGGTAGCCTCCGTTTTGGCTCCAGTTACATTATGGGTTTTTTGTTGTTTTCGCTCTGTAGCTTGCCAAGAAGAGGTTTGCGAATCCCAGTTTTTGACATATACCATATTACTGCCGTCAACACCATATTGAATTTCGTTGTAGTTGTAATTTCCCCACCCGTTAGGGCCAGGAGTACTTCCTTCAAACTCTTCTAGTTGTTCTGTTTTGGTCAAAGTTTTATTAAAATCTTCAGAATGTATCTGATAGTGAAGTTTTTCAACCAACGAAATGGATTGATTTTTGGGTGTGTTCGTACCTGGCTGCGCAATTGCTCCAATGGCCAGTAAACAGCCTAAGACAATTGTACTTTTTTCCATTATTGATTTATTTAGGGTTAAAGTTAGGTCGTGAGTAAGTTTATTGGTTTGGCTTTGTTTTTATTATTGGTGTTGGGTCAAATAAATGGCCAATTAAAGCCAAGTGTTTTACGCTATGTAACTGCAAAATTAATTGTGTGTTACATAGACATGTAGGAGATAACCTACGAATGGATTGTGGAGATAAAGAGAATGGGAATAATAAGGATTGACACGACTATTTTCTATGAAAAATGAAATCGTTCAATTGAATGAAAATTTAATTCCGAATCAAAGTAATTGCCTTCTATTTTTTGTTTTTAGATCACAAGAATTAATGTTTCTAGCGAATAATTGGAATTTTAAAGGATACGGTATTTCCATGATTTCTAACATTCACAATGTAAACACCGTTTGGAAATTCATTTGTATGGATTTCTACTTCGGAATTGGTTTCAAAGTTATTTTTCAGTTCATGGAGAATGTTTCCGCTTTGATCGAAAACGGTTATCTCGCAGTTGCTCTTCAAACTCATCGATCTTAAGAATAGCTTTTCGTTGTCACGACTCCAAAATGTGAACAGGTTCTCGGAGATGCGATTTTCACTAATGGCCACACCTGCTTGAGAAAATACGGTGTTTATACACATGCTATTCAATAATCTAGAATTTGAAAAACCTAAGAACCAACGTCCCTCATTTACATCATACATCAATGAAGTGTTTTCGGTTTGTTTTACAGATGCATCATTCAATAAGCTGATTTGCTGAGTGCCACCGAATGTGAAAAGTCTAGCAACAATATAGTAGTCTTGACCTTGAAGCTCTAAGTATGGTGTGTCAATCGTTCCAACCGGAATTTCTACGCTGAGTGAGGCAAGATCAGAATTGTCAATATAGATTTTTGGGCTTGTATAAAGAATGTTTGGAAAACCCCCGTTATAGGTAAAGCCAGAGGTGTCGCATACTTGAAGTTGAATTGCACTGTTTGCCATAGTTTCATATCCTAAAGCAAGCCGAACTTTCAATAAAACGGCTGGTTCTGTAAGCCTGATTTTAGTGGCAATTGCGCAGTCGTCATTGCCCAATAAGTTACTGCTGATTTCATTGGTGCTTTTAAACCAGCTGGTCATCTCATTGTAGGACACGAAAAAATTCATTGTGTCTACAACGGTTGATGCACTGTCTGAAACAACTTCGAGAGCAACTTTATGATTGCCCAGAGCCGAGAATGTGTATCCGTGATTAAAGTTGTTTAAACTCGATGCCTGAATACTGGCTCCTGGCTATAATGAAGT
>JAOARK010000262.1 GCA_025210575.1 Schleiferiaceae bacterium | reverse complement strand
GGCTATTAACGACAGTCTAAATTCCATTGAAAAGCAAACGCAATATCAAAACCTGAATGTAAAGTTCGAAACAGAAAAGAAGCAAAAAACGATTAACAGCTTAGAAAAGGAGAAAAAGTTGAGCGATCAGGTGCTGGACGCCCAGAAGAGAACAAACTATGTTTTGAGCATATCACTGGCGGTGCTGATTCTTTTGTCCGTAGGGTTGTTTTATGTTCTTTCCTTAAATCGGAAAAAATCAAGGTCCTTACTGCTTTTGAACAATGTGAAAGACAAGATCTTTACCGTGCTTTCGCATGATTTGCGGGCTCCTCTCTA
The DNA here is from genome assembly GCA_025210575.1 of Schleiferiaceae bacterium. Lineage (GTDB taxonomy): Bacteria > Bacteroidota > Bacteroidia > Flavobacteriales > Schleiferiaceae > JAOARK01. The sequence goes on along the minus strand of JAOARK010000262.1, from coordinate 4,974 downwards.
TACGTTTAACAGCCTCATTGAAATCAGCAAAATGAAGGCGATTTCTCCAGATGAATACGAGAAATATCTTGAAATGATTCAAAACGAAGTGGGCAATACGAGTATGCTTTTAGAGAGTTTGTTGAAATGGTCACAGAACAATCTCAACCAATTGCAGATCAATGTCAAGAATGTTTCTTTGGTAGATCTATTAACAAATGTCATCACCCAAACAAAACAGCACAGCGAGCGTAAACATGTTTCCATAATGTTAGATATAGATGATGATATTTATGTGGAAACGGATGAGGATTTACTGCGTTTCATCATTAGAAACCTAACCTTTAATGCAGTAAAATTTTCACCTGAAAATGGAAAAGTGATTGTTTCTGCATCTAAGAAAAATTCGGGCGTTCAGATCAAAATTAGCGATACTGGAGTGGGTATGTCTAAGGAACAAATTGAGGCTTTTTATCAAGGTAATATGGAAGCAAGTATTGATGCTGTTGGAGAAAAAAGTACAGGGCTTGGCCTGCTATTGGTAAAAGAGTTTTCAGAAAAATTAGGTGTCCAGATCGAGATCAATTCTCAAGTGTCTCAAGGAACGACCTTTACCTTAAGTCTATAAAAAAAGCCACCATTACTGGTGGCTAATAAGATCTTAGAGTTTTCATGGGAAACTGCGTATTTTCTTTTTATGAGAACTCTAATGAACTCCCGAAGGAGCTATTAAAACATGATTGTTTGTCTTTATAACGGACCATATTTCAAAATGGTTTGTAGAATTATAAAAAAAGAGCCACTTTTTTTAGTGGCTCTTTAAATGCAATGCATAGATGAGAAGCTATTTTATTGCAAGTATTTAAAAGAAAGGAGCTTAAGCTCCTTTCTTCTCAGGTTAAGTTTAGTTAGATGAGGAATTTAACTATTGAACAACAAAGCGAATTTTCGATTCTTGTCCGTTGGCATTAACCTGAAGAACATACATACCTTTTGGGAGATTGGCTAGGTCAATATCCTCATTTCGCTGACCCGCAATATTTCCTAAAGATTTGTGATATACATTTTGTCCAAGTGCATTGCTCACATTTAACTCCACACTTTTCAGTCCTTCTAATTCAAAGCTTACTCTGAACTTACCATCATTTGGATTTGGATAAAGTTTAAGCGATCTAGAAAGCAATGATTCTTTAATGTCAATGCCTTGAATAGTTACAACAAAACTCGTGTCAGATGAACCACAGCCGTTGATCACCTGTAAGTGAACAGTATCTGAGCCATTTTGAGTATAAGTGTGCTGAACGTTCGCACCATTTAATAATGTGGTTCCGTTGTTCACTGCCCATGAGTAGATAGTGCCATTGCTACTTGCAGTAGCGTTGAAATCGACAACAGCATTAGTTGGTGTAGTACTCATTTGTTGCCAGTTATACTGTATTGTTGGCAGCGGTGCATTTGCAGTAGTAAACTGAATCATAATTGGGCTAGTCGTCCCAACATTACAGCTGTCTATCAAGTACACATCGTATGTTGTACCCGGCCATAATCCTTGTAAAGCAAATGGACTACTAGCTGTATTTACAATGTTTCCACTTACGGTTGGATCGAATCCTGCAGTATCCCAAACCAAAGTGCTAAACAACGTGGCTGTGTCAGATACCCAAGTCAAATTGATACTGTCACAATAGATGTTAGAAGTGGCGAAGTTGGTAGGCGTAACACAAATAGGTGTAGCCACAGAATCAAATACAGAAAGTTGATCGAAAGCCAAATCTCCAAGTACACCAATGCTTCTTTCACCTTGGAATTTAATTCTCACATCAGCGCTGTTAAAGGCACTTAAATCAACTATTGCGCTTGTCCAAGCAGCAGATGCAGAAGTGTGCTGCTGACCATTAATCGTGTCCACATTTACATAGCCATTCCCGTCATCTACAGAAACGTAGAAGGTTTGAATGTCGGAACCATAGAAATGGTAGTAATATCTTAAATACGGGTTCGTGGCCGCAGAAAGATCAATCAGTGGAGTAATCAGAGAAGCAGAGTCTCCAGAACTTCCGTCACTACCTTCAATATAAGCGAAGTTACCCGTACCGTCAACATCACCAGAAGGTCCTGTTAAGGCAGTAGGTGTAGCATTAGATCTAATCACAAACCTATACCCTGGCCATGCTCCTTCACGGCTCCAGCAAGAATCCAATGTAAATGTTACACCGTTGCTATGTGCTGGGAAATTGGCACCGTCAAAATCTTCGTTGTATGGAAGTTGCATTGGCGCACACATGGTTCTGAAAGTTCCTTGTGCACTCCAGAAACTTGTATCACCAGGAGAGCAAATCTCTCTTACAAAGAAGTTGTATTTGGTTCCCGCACTCAAGTTGCTTAGTGTTTTACTGTTGGTTGTAGAAGTTGTCATTGTTCCACCAATCGGTGCAGTTAAACCAGGACCATACATAATTTGGTAGTTGCTATTGCTAGCACTGGTCCAGGCAACATCTGCCGCGGTAACACCAATATTCGAAGAGCTTAAGGTGTCTGGTGCATGGCAGGTTAAGAAAGCTGGATCTAGCTCCACGATTACATCATCTATATATACATCGTATCCATAACCTGAAACTGCATGGAATTGAATTTCGATGTTGTTATTAACGTAGTTGGCTGGTAGCGCAAAAGTTTCTTGAATTGGAGTTCCTAATGGAACTGTTCCAATAGTTTGAGAAGGGTTATCAAATGTAGGTCCTCCATGAACATTTACTGTATCCCAAGTTGCTGAACCTGCTATTCTAGAAAGTACATACATAGAGTCGTTAGGGTAAAGCGACCAATACTTATGAGTCCACTTGTATTTTAATTGTGCATTGGTATGCACAAAGATCTCAGGTGACGTAAACTTAGCGTCATTTCCCGCTTGCCAACTATAGAAATTGGCACGAGCTAACTTGTTGCTAGGAGATGTGAAAACAAAGGTATTCCAGTTTTTGCTTCCTCCAGATCTGTCCCAACACACTAAACCATTGTTATTGGTCATGTTGCTGAAGTCTTCTGAAAAAGGCATGGAAAAAGTGGTACAATTAGTTGTGAACGTTTTAGGACCGGCCCATTGGCTAATGTCGTTAGCGCTACAGCTGTCTCTCACCCAAATACGGTATTTGGTGGCTGGGTTCAATCCAGAAACCATTATAGAATCTATGCTGGTTGCGATAGGTGTTCCATTGGGTTGGTTCCCTGTGGTGATCATGTATTGCCAGTTGCTCGATCCTCCTGTGGTCCATCTAAAGATGACCTCATTGATACCAATGCTATCGATTACAATTCCGGTTGGCTTAGGGCAAGTAGGTAAAGTACAGAAGGTATATGGACCAACCCAGTTGCTAATTCCACTTGCACCACAACCAGAGGCTACGTAATAGTCATAACATGAATCCGCTGATAATCCTGTTAATTGATGAGCATTGGTGGCCACAGTATCAAGTGTACCAATTCCTGAGCCTTGCATAAATCCTTGTGCCCCATATTCCACATAAAACTCTTGTGCAGATGCGGAGCCTATCCATGAAAGGTCGGCTGTAAATGTACCTATAGCAGTGGTTCCTAAACTGTTCGGATCAAAACAAATGGCTTCATCAATCGTTATCGCATCTATTGCCATGTCGCTTCTAAACCCAGAGCCACGTGTTCCTATAAATTGAATTTCGCCAGGCATTTGTTTGTATGAAGTTAAATCAACATAATGCAATGTCCAGCTAGCCGTATCAGAGGTATGTTGTTGCCCACTAATAACCGCAATGGTATCTTTAATGGTATCATGCATGTACCTCACGGTTAATGTACCCATGTTCGACCCATACATATGGTAATAGAAAGTAAGGGTTGGATTGTTCAAATTAGAGAAGTCTATTGTAGGGGTTTTCAAGAATGCATTTGTACCAGAGTTTGAAGCTTCGGTATAAACATATTGGCCAGAACCCCCGTATCCTTTATGAGGTCCGGTGCTTGAGGATGCGGTGCTACCATTCTTAACAACCCATTTGTAAGAATTTTGGTTTTGCGTATTGTTTGGCCAAACTGTCCAACAATCATCCATTGTACTGTTGTAAGGAAACCCTGTTGTACTCACAAAATCAGGTTGACCAAAGTTTTCGGTATAGGGTGCTGTTATTACCGCACAAGGTGTGCAAAAAGTGTAGGGGCCAAACCATGTACTCTGGTTGTTTCCACAATCTTCTTGTACATAGTAATCATAGCATGTATTGCTTAGCAAGCCAGTTAAAGAATCTTTAGCAACCGTTAAACCTGTAACTACGCCTGTGCCCTGGGTAAAACCAGATGGGCCATATTCTACATTCCATAACCCTGCGCTCCCTCCAGCTGTCCAGGTTATAAGGGCAGAAGTTGCTTCAATATGACTTGCATTAAGCGCTGTTGGCGCGGTACATGCTGGAATAGCCTCATATTTAAAATTGTCTATACCAAAGAAAATGCTCGGCACAGAACCATCGTTGACAAATGCAATGTGTTTATGACCTGTAGGCACAGAATCTAAAACAACCACATATTCTACCATTGCACTATTTCTAACAGGGTAAATTGTGTCTACTAGGCTAAAAGTATTTAAACTATCTCTGTTTTCTAGCGTACCAATAATTAAATGTTTTGCAGCTGATCCACCTGTTTGGGAAGCATAGAAACGAATCTGATTAACATTTGAATCTAAATCAGAAAACTCCGGGCTAATCATGAAAACGCCATTCGGGTTAGAACCATTGGCAATTCTATAAAAACTTGGAGCAGAATTAGGTTGTATAGCATATGCAGCTCCAGGCTGATTAGACTTTGCTACACCTGTTGTGCCGCCATTTCTATGAGATTTCCAACAAAAATCTTCTGCTTTACCAGTCAAATGATCCCAATCATTCGAATAAGGAGCTACAAAAGCACCACATAATGTTCTTGTAGTATAAGGACCAACCCAGGTAGAAAAACCATCACCAGAAT
>JAOARK010000261.1 GCA_025210575.1 Schleiferiaceae bacterium | reverse complement strand
ATATGGGGGTTCTACCTATTGGGATACCGAAGCGTATTGCTTGCCATTTTATTTATCTACAGCTGATCCAGAAATTGCCAAGAACCTTCTTTATTACCGATATAAGCATTTGCCAAGGGCGATAGAAAATGCAGAGAAGTTAGGCTTTACTGATGGCGCTGCACTTTATCCGATGGTAACCATGAATGGGGAGGAATGCCACAATGAGTGGGAGATCACTTTTGAGGAGATCCATAGAAATGGAGCCATTGCTTATGCTGTTTATGATTATTGGCGTCATACAGGTGATCTGCAATATGTAGCTGATTATGGTCTGGAGTTATTGATCGGTATTGCGAGGTTTTGGGCGCAGCGTGTAAACTGGAGTGCCCAAAAAGAAAAGTATGTAATGCTGGGTGTAACTGGGCCTAATGAATATGAGAACAATGTAAACAACAACTGGTATACCAACCGAATGGCAGTTTGGTGTATGCAAACTGCTTTAGATTTCGCATACAAAGTAAATGTGGAGCATGCTACTGCTTTAAATCAGTTGAAGTCAAGAATAAATTTTAAAGACGAGGAGATTGCTCAGTGGAAAGACATCATTGACAAGATGTACTTCCCGGTAGATGAAGAACGACAAGTCTTCTTGCAGCAAGATAACTTCTTAGATAAAGAATTGGTGCCCGTTTCTGAATTGGACATCAGTCAGAGACCGATCAACCAAAAATGGAGTTGGGATAGAATCTTGCGTTCTGCCTATATCAAACAGGCAGATGTTCTTCAAGGCATCTTTGCTTTTGAGGATGAATTCGATAGAGAGACCATCAAGAGAAACTTTGATTTTTATGAGCCATTGACTGTTCATGAATCAAGTTTGTCGCCATGTATCCATGTAATTTTAGCATCGCGTTTAGGCTATCAGGAAAAGGCCTATGAACTGTATCTAAGAACATCTAGATTAGATCTGGACGATTACAACAACGAAGTAGCAGAAGGCTTGCATATTACCAGTATGGCTGGAACCTGGATGAGCGTAGTGCATGGCTTCGGTGGAAAGCATATCAAAAATGAGCAATTGCATTTTGAACCAATGCTTCCAGAAAACTGGGAACAATTGAAGTTCAAAGTGATCTGGCGAGGTGCCTTATTACAAGTGAGTTTGAATAAGGACAGCATGGAGGTAGAGAATTTCTCTACGCATAAGGCTTCATTCTTTGTGTTCGGTCAGGAGCAAAAGCTTGACGGAAGATCAAAAGTTACCATTCCTTTAAAAGCATAAACCATGATGAGAAAATTGATCACCCTCAGTTGTGCGGCTTTTTTATTGGCCTGTACAACAAACTCAAAAGAACAAAGTACAAACTTTAAGTTTTCAGATCCTAATGAGTTGGTAGGCTTAGCTTCGCCTATTCAATTGGGAATTGATACTACTTTCGTTGAGCTTGGTGATTATTTTCTGCATCCCGAAAAAATTGATTCGATTACTGTTCCTAGCGGACTGAATGTTTCTCGCAATAGCGAAACTCAAAAATTGACCATCACTGGGACAATGAACGCCAGAATGGGGAATGCTTCATTTTGGAGTAAAGATGATCAGTTTGATATTCCATTAAAGAGCTCCACGCAAGTGAAATTTGAGTACACTTTTAACGCCCAAGGAAAGGATGTTGAGACTTTGGAGATCATGGGGAGTTTCAATGCCTGGAATAGAAATGCCAATTCATTTTCAAAAGAAGGGGACATCTTTAAAACTTCATTTGTTTTATTTCCAGGACAGTATAAATACAAACTTTTTATCAATGGAAATGAGGTTCTAGATCCACTGAATTCTGACAGTGTTTCCAATGGAATGGGTGGGTTTAATTCTGTTGTTCAAGTAGGAGAAGAAGAACTGAACCCGTTGAGAATTGAACCTATTGCAACTGAACTGGGTTCTGTTTTAATTGAAACCAGGGTTACCGAAGATGAACTCCATGTGTACTGGCAGAACAGAAAGTTATCTGGTAAGGACATTACAAAAGCGGCTAAAGGATTATGGATCAATTTGCCTATTGCCGAAAGTACAGGCCGAAGCTTTTTAAGAGTTTGGGCGGCAAATAATAGATCTCTTTCCAATGATCTTTTGATTCCATTGCAAGATGGGAAATTTGTAACTGAAACGGCTCAGTTAAACCGCAGCGATTGGGAGAAATCTGTTTTTTACTTTTTAATGGTAGACCGATTCCAAAATGGAAATCCTAGCAACGATGAAAAAGTAGACGATCCAGATATTTCTCCAAAAGCCAATTACTTTGGTGGAGATGTTGCCGGAGTTACGCAAAAATTGAAAGACGGTTATTTTGAAGAATTGGGCATCAATACGATTTGGTTGTCACCAATCACCCAAAATCCAAAAGGCGCTTGGGGGCTGTGGGATAAAGGTGGAGCCTATTCTAAGTTCTCAGGTTACCATGGGTATTGGCCCGTTTCTAATGTCAAGCCAGATTACCGTTTTGCATCGCCCGAAGAGGTAAAAGAGCTTTTGGATGAAGCGCACAAAAGAGATATGAACGTGATCTTGGATTACGTGGCTAATCATGTGCATGAAGAACATCCGATCTACCAGCAAAACAAAGATTGGGCTACAAATCTGTATTTGCCAGATGGTAGCATGAATACCGAAAGATGGGATGACCATAGGTTGACCACTTGGTTCGATACTTTCTTGCCCACTTTAGATCTAAGGAGACCTGAGGTGGTAGAGCCTTTAACAGATTCAGCTTTGGTATGGGTAACTGAATATAATTTTGATGGCTTCCGTCACGATGCTACTAAACATATAGATGAATTGTATTGGCGAGTTCTGATGAAGAAGTTGAAAGAACGCGTGATGGTGCCACAACAGAAACGTGTTTATCAGATTGGAGAGACTTATGGGTCGCCTGATCTGATCAACAGCTATATCGGTAGCGGAATGTTGGATGCACAATTTGATTTTAATCTTTTTGACGCTGCTGTAGGCGCTTTCGCAAAGGGTGATGATTTCGAAAACCTGAAGAACACATTGGAGGCTTCGTTGAATACCTACGGCTATCACCATTTAATGGGAAATATTTCAGGAAATCAAGACAGAAGTAGGTTTATCACTTTAGCAGATGGAGAATTGGATTTTGCTGAAGATCAAAAATTGGCTGGTTGGACACGTGAATTTGGAAAACCAAAGAATGCTTCATCGTACCAGAAATTGGAGTTGATGCATGCGTTTAATATGGCGGTGCCGGGTATTCCTGTGATCTATTATGGAGATGAGTATGGTATGCCTGGAGCGAATGATCCTGACAACAGAAGACAAATGTTGTTTGATGGATTGGATGAAGACGAGCAAAAAGCCAGAGATGTCATTTCACAGCTGGTGAAATTAAGGGAGACTAATATGGCATTGATCTATGGAACTACTTCTATTGAGCTAACCGAGGAAGGCTTAATGGTAATTGCAAGAACATATTTAGGACAGACTGTTTGGGTGGTGCTGAATAATTCTGACGAGGAGTTATCTATGGAATGGCCAAGTGAGCCGAATACAACATTTGGAAATGCAAAATGGGGAGATAGCACATTGTCTATACCAGCATATTCCTTTGAATACATTATTCTAAATAAATAAGCACTATGAAATCCATTATTGGTAAAACATTGTTGGGACTTTCTATTGCAGCTTTAGCGAGCTGTGGAGGGCCTGACGCAGAAAAACAAGAAGAAACCGCAGTTGAGATCAAGGTTGAATCTCGTGTTCCAGAATGGGCAAAGTCGGCTAACATCTACGAAGTAAATGTTCGTCAATATACACCTGAAGGAACGTTGAATGCTTTTGCAAAAGACCTTCCGAGACTTGCAGAAATGGGAGTGGATATTTTGTGGTTTATGCCCATTCAACCCATTGGTGTAAAGAATAGAAAAGAGAGTGAAGAAGATTATGGAAGCTTCTACTCGATCAAGAATTACACAGAGGTCAATCCCGATCTTGGGACAATGGAAGACTTTAAAGTTATTGTGGATAAGGCCCATGATTTAGGAATGTATGTTGTGCTAGACTGGGTAGCCAATCATTCGGCTTGGGATCACGAATGGACCATTTCTAATCCTGAGTTCTATACTTCTGACTCAACTGGAGCTAGCCCAATAGTGCCTATTGATAATGAAGGTGGTGCTACTGATTGGACGGATGTGGCTGATTTGAATTATGATAATTCAGAAATGCGTCAAGCGATGGTAGACGAAATGAAATTCTGGTTGACAGAAACTGGTATTGATGGTTTCCGTTGTGACGTAGCTGGTTTTGTGCCAAACGACTTCTGGTATGATGCTGTGCCTCAATTAAAAGAGATCAAAGACGATATTTTCATGTTGGCAGAATGGGAAGACCCAGCACACATGAAAGTATTTAACATGAATTATGGATGGCATATGCATCATGTCATGAACCATGTAGCAAAGGGTGATACTTCCGCGAAAGCATTTGAAGTCTATGCGGAAATAAATGATAGCCTTTATGGCGATGATGATATTCGCATGTTCTTTATTACCAATCATGATGAGAATTCTTGGAATGGAACTGTAAAGGAAAGAATGGGCGAAGCAGGTGAAACCTACTTTGTTTTAGCCACGACTTTTGGAAAGGGAATGCCATTGATCTACAGCGGCCAAGAAATGGGCTTGGATCATAGACTGTCTTTCTTTGGTAAAGACACGATTAAATGGCATAAACCAGAAATGGTAGAATTCTATAAAAAGAGCTTGGCTTTGAAGCACAAGAATCCAGCGCTTTGGAATGGAAAATATGGCGCTCCTATGCAAATGGGAGAAGCAGATAATGACAATGTTTTGGTGTATGCGAGAGAATTGAATGGCAATGAAGTAGTTGTATTCATCAACTTCTCGGATGCTCCACAAAACTTTAACTACAAGACCATAGCAGCTGGAGAATATTCAGAATGGTACAGTGGTGTGAAGCAGAACTTAACTGAATCGGGTGCTATGGAACTCGGTGGTTTTGAATATAAAGTCTTCACTAAAAACAACTTGTAAAATGAAGATCGCATTAATAGCCCATGACGGGAAAAAAGCGGAGATGGTCACTTTTTTGAGAGATCAGTTAGAGCTTTTTAAAAGAAAAGAAATTGAATTGATCTCTACCGGTACCACTGGAACGTTTGTGGAAAAAGCGGGTTTAAAGGTCAATCGAGTTCTTTCTGGTCCGTTGGGTGGTGATGCGCAAATAGGTGCTGAGGTAGCGGAAGGAAAAATAGATGCGGTGTTCTTTTTTAGAGATCCTTTAGATAAGCATCCTCACGAACCAGACATTGCGATGCTCATGCGCTTATGCGATGTACATAATATTCCACTCGCCACAAATCCGGCAACGGCCACTTTGGTTTTTCATCAATTATTAAAATAATTTACCCTCCTATATGGCAACTAAACCTCGTTTAAGTTTTTGGCAGATCTGGAACATGAGTTTCGGGTTTTTAGGTATTCAGTTCGGTTTCGCCTTGCAGGGCGGATTCATGTCGAGAATCTTTCAAACTTTAGGTGCAAGCGAGCATGATATTCCGATGTTATGGATTGCAGCTCCTCTAACAGGGTTGATCGTTCAACCGATAATCGGGTACATGAGCGACCGCACCTGGAGTCCTAAATGGGGTAGAAGAAGACCTTTCTTTTTGATCGGAGCCATACTGAGTTCAATTACTTTGTTTTTTGTGCCACATTCATCAGCGCTATGGATGGCAGCTGGAGGGTTATGGATCTTAGATGCTTCCATCAACATCAGTATGGAGCCTTTCAGAGCGTTGGTGGCGGATAAATTACCAGATAGTCAGCGCTCTTATGGTTTTGTGATGCAGACGCTCATTATTGGTATTGGTACGTGGGTGGCGAGTAACTTGCCATGGTTGATCAATCAATTGGGAGTTTCTAATGAGGCAGCTCCAGGAGTGGTGCCTATGTCTGTAAAAGTAGCTTTCGCTATTGGTGGTTTTGTGTTTTTAGCATCTATTCTCTACACCGTATTTACAACTGATGAGTATCCTCCGGAGGATTTGGAGGCCTTTGAAAAAGAGAAAAAAGAAGCCAAAGGGTTTTTCCACGGGATCAAAGAAATTACCTCAAATGCGGCTAGCATGCCCTTGACCATGAAGAAACTTGGTGTCATACAATTCTTCAGTTGGTTTGCATTTTTTGCCATGTGGAGTTTAGCAACACCAGGTTTAACGGAGCATGTCTTTAACTCGCCCATTCCAGATGAGGCCATGTTCAATATGGAAATTCCAGCTGAGAAAGAAGCCTTTGAGGTTGCCAATAAGAGTTATAATGATGCAGCAGACCTAGTAGGTTCTTATATGGGAATTTACGGACTGTCTTCTATGGCCTTTGCTTTGTTGCTGACGTTCTACACTAGCAAGAGAAGAATCAATAGAAAATACGTTCACATGGTTTCATTGATCCTTGGAGGAATAGGTTTTATCAGTATGTATTTCATTCCAGATCCAAGCTATTTAACCATGAGTTTTGCTTTGGTAGGAATCGCCTGGGGAAGTATTCTGTCGATGCCTTATGCTATGTTATCAAGTTCTATTGATGCTAAGAAAATGGGATTGTACATGGGGCTGTTCAATATGTTCATTGTAATACCACAGATTGTTGCAGCTACAGGTGGGTTGACATTTATCTACAAGGCTGTATTTGGAGATCAAGCCATCAATGCGATCCTGTTGGCAGGAACATCTTTGATTTTGGCAGGTCTAAGCAATTTCTTGATCGTTAACAAAAAGGCGATCACGTATAGTCCTGAAGAGTAAGTTGAACAATTTTTCGTTCATGTCGTTTTAAAAAGTCCATCTTTGAGATATGAATCTTATAGATCGGTTTAAGACTATTCTTGATGAGCAAGATCTTTGGGAAGAACCCATCACTTTGCAGCGAAATGAGCACTTGATGGTGAGGGGCAATATAAACACCCATTCTTATTTTGTTGATAATGGAAGTATTCGAGTTTATGTCTTGGATGAAATGGAAGAACACACTATTAGATTTGGCTACCAAGGTTCATTTATTACCGCCTTAGATTCATTCTTTACAGATGGTCCAACCAACTTTTATTTCCAAGCCATTAAGCAAACAGAGCTGCGTTATGTACGCAAAGAGGCGTTCAAAGAATTGATGGATAAAGATACAGGAATGGCTATGTTGTGGCGTCACCTGCTGGAAGGATTAGTCATTCAACAGCTAGAAAGAGAACAAGATTTATTGACTTCTTCGCCTTTAGAGCGCTATAAAAGAGTATTAAAACGAAGTCCGCAACTTTTTCAAGAAATCCCAAACAAATACATCGCTTCTTATTTACGGATGTCTCCAGAAACGCTTTCTCGGATTAAAAAGTCTTGATTTCAATCAATGTTTTTGGCAGACAGCTTTTTGAGATTTGTACTAAACATTAAAGACTATGAAATTCAAATCGAACCTGCTAATAGAAGATCTTATTGAACATTGTCGCAAGAACATGAACGAGGCGCAGGCTATGTCAGACTTACCGTTGGATATTTTGAATCATAAAGAAACTCCAGAAAAATGGAGTGCACTAGAATGTCTTGAGCATTTGAACAGATATGGAGATTTCTACATTCCTGAAATAAACAATCGCATAAAACAAAGTAGGTTTAAAGCTGATGAATGGTTTAAAAGTGGATTGCGGGGGAATTATTTTGCAAACTCTGTTAAGCCAAGAGAGAAGCTGAACAAAATGAACACTTTCACCAACATGAACCCCGTGGGAAGTTCACTAGATAAAACAACTGTAGACCGCTTTATTGATCAACAAAAGCAAAAAATAGAATTGTTGAACGCAAGTCGTGAAGTGAGTTTAAATAAAGTGAAAACGGCTATCAGCATTTCAAAAATCATTAAGTTAAAACTGGGAGATACTTTTCGGGTGGTGATCTACCATAATGAGCGTCACATCGTTCAGGCCAAGCGGGCTATCGAACAGGTATCCGCTTTAAGTGTTTGATATTTAGTCTGAATAAATAAATACTCTTTACTCTGAATAATTAATCCATTATCCATAATTCTTCATACCTAAGTAATGGCATGGTTTTAGTTTATTTGGGCATCAAAATTATGACCCAATGAAATTCGCCAAAATCTCTT
>JAOARK010000260.1 GCA_025210575.1 Schleiferiaceae bacterium | reverse complement strand
CTTTATGGTTCCTGAAAAAGAAGGAGAATGGCAATTACTCTTATCGAACAACAGCACCTCGTGGGGTAGCTATTTTTTCAACAACGAAGATGTAGTATATACAATAAATGTATTGCCAGAATCTTCAGAATACAACGAATACCTTACATACAATTTCTACAATAGAGAATTAGACAACTGTCTTTTGAAATTAGAATGGGAAGATCTTGCTGTTCCTATGAAAATTGAAGTAGAGAACATCCATGAATTGTATGTAGACAATATTAGAAATGAACTAAAAAATTATGCTGGATTTAAATATGACGCTTGGGCTGAAGCTGCCATGTTTTGTGCAGAGCATAAACTAAATCTTGAAGAGGCGCTGGATTGGGCGAATCACTCGATTGAAGGCAAATGGGTTGGACAAAAAAATTACATTACTCTTTTAGCAAAATCAAAAGTGCTGATGGCTATGGAGAAAGAAGAAGAAGCTTCAGCTACTTTAAAAGAAGCTGTCTTCCACCCTACAGCTGTAATTTTTGATGTGCACGGTTTAGGAAGGAAATTTATTGCAATGGGTAAAACAGACTTAGCTTTTGATGTGTTTACTTGGAATGCCAAAGCTCATCCTAACCAATGGCCAGTTAATGTGGGCTTAATGCGAGGTTATTCAGCCAAAGGTGATTATAAAAACGCTTTGAAATATTGTAAGAAAGCGCAAAAAAATGTTGATCCTAAAGATGAGATCAACGTAGAAAACTTAAAAAAATGCTCTCAATTATTGAGTGAAGGCAAAGACATTAATTAAGAATTTGCTCTTAAAAGAATAAATAGAAAGGTGCTTTGTGGCACCTTTTTTTATTTCCACTCGTATATGTCTATAGAACTAAAAATTAACTAAACAGAAAAATGATGAAAAAACTATTACTCGCACTTCTTATCGGCATAAGTGCTCAATTAACAGCACAACAGGTAGGTGCTTTCAACATCCATGTTGTAGATCAAAATGGAAATCCAATGCCTAACGTCCCCGTATTTTTAGAAGGTGGTTCAAATAGTGGGGCAATCTCAACTTTAACTTCATTAACAGATAACAATGGCCAGGTATTAGATAGCCTTGGGATAGGAAACACAGGTTACTTAATGGCCATTGCTGGTACGGCACTTTGTGCAGACACCGCCTATATGACCTTTACCCCAAACAACGGACCTTGGGTTTGGTTGGTAGACACTTTAGTATTATGTGGATCTAGTGGCACGAATTGCAACTTTGCTTATGGTGCATCATCTACGGCCATTGCACCAATGACATTTAACTTTTGGCAACAATCAAACGGAAGTAACATCCTATGGGATTTTGGTGATGGCAACACTTCAACGAGCCCAAATCCAGTTCATACATATTCTGCACCCGGCACATATATCTATTGCCTGCAGGTAGACAGCTGCCCTACGGTTTGTGACACTCTTGTTGTTATGGGAAATCCTAGCACATGTCAAGCTCTTTTCGCTATAGACACCAATTCAATAGCACCAGGAAATGTGAATATTTTCAATTTGAGTACACCAGCAAACATGCTTGGTGTGCAATACCTATGGGATTTTGGAGATGGAAATACCTCTACTTTACCGTACCCTTCACATACTTATGCTAATTCAGGTACCTATGTATTATGTTTAGCCATTAATGTTCCAGCTTCTCCAGCTACACCTGCTTGTTCAGATTTATATTGCGACACTTTGAAAATTGATTCCTTAGGAAACTTAGTGCTGAAGACTGCAGCAAGTTTCACGATCAATATTCTTGATCCCAATGCTACGGTTAGTATTAACGAGGATCAAATTTCCGAGTTCAATCTATTTCCAAATCCAGCAGGTGATTTTACTCGTTTAGAATTCAACGCTTTTAAAGCAAACAAAGCAAAATTCACTTTAACAAATTTGAATGGACAAATTCTTAAAACCGAATCTTTAGAATTTAAACCAGGATCAAACCGAATTGAAATAAATATGTCTAACTTAAATGAGGGACTTTACCTATTGCACTTTGAAACTGAAGGATTTACTAAAACAGCGAAACTGATAAAACTGTAATCAAGTTTCAACATGAAAAACCGGGCTTAGTCCCGGTTTTTTTATGCGTCAAATTCTGGAATCCATGCTTTCCATCAAACCAATTGTTCGTTAAATCAATTGACAAAGGACACTGTCACTTTTGAGAAAAGCGAATCGTATTTCTAGATAAGACAACCCTTAATAAACAACAGTATTATGAAAAAAGTAATCACCCTTATTCTATTAACGCTAGGCACCTTTGCATTTGCCCAGAAAACAGCCCAGGTCAACATGTATGTATTAGATGGCTTAGGAAACGCCATACCCAACTCCATCATCAGAGTACAAAACTTCTCAACAGGCCAAGGCTACAATATTGAATACTATAAGACCGACCATTCGGGATTAGCCAGTGGCACCATGAATTGCACGAACTCAGGTTTTCTTAGATGCGGCACTGTAGTGAACAATTGCGCTGATACGGTTATCTATAACTTTACATCGGCAACAGCAGTACCGACATTCAACGACACTTTGGTTGTGTGTTCTCCTGCAGATTGCAATTTTAGCATCAGTGCCACTCCTCTTGTAACGAATTCATTGTCCTATGCTTTTTCTCACACAAGAGCAAACAATACAGGAAATGCGTGGTATGATTTTGGTGATGGAAATGTATGGCAAGTAGCTTCTATGTCTTCCCCGCATTACACCTATGCATCGGCAGGAATTTATGTCTATTGTGTATCACTAGAAAACTGCCCAACTCAATGCGATACCGTTGTGGTTACTGGAACACCCATAACAACGTGCAACGCATACTTTGAAATAGACAGCGCAACCATAGCTCCCGGACAACTCAATATTGTAGACAAAAGCACCGCTCCTACGGCTGTAACCTTAAGTTATTTGTGGTACTTTGGAGACACTGCATCCTATTACCCTACTCGTTATCCTTCGCATACGTTCACATCGGCTGGAAAATACCCAATTTGCGTAACTATAAATTCCTTAGCTACACCAAATGCACCAGCTTGTACTTCCACTTATTGCGACACCATTACCATTGATTCTACAGGAAACTTGGTCAATAAAACCTTTCCAGGTTTTACGGTGAATGTGGTTTCTTCAAGCAGTGGAATAGGCATACCGGAAACATACATAGAGGATTTTAAGTTGTACCCAAACCCAAGTTCAGAAAACACAACTATAGAATATATTTCTCATGAGAATGCTGAAATAGATGTTTTGATCTTTAACTCAAGTGGTAAGATTGTTCTTCAAGAAAATCAAAGGATAACATCAGGAGAAAATAAAATGACCTTAAACACTCAAAATCTTGAATCTGGCTTCTATTATATTCGATTAGAAATCGATGGAACATCAAAGACTGAAAAGTTTATCAAACTATAAATTTCGGTTTCCAGAAAAGGGCAAATGTTGATTTGCCTTTTTTCTGTTTTCGATAGCTAAGTGCGACATAGAAAATTGCTAAACCCAGACTAATTTTAAATTTTCTATTAAAGTTTGGCACCATCAATTAATCACACTCGTATATGTTTATGAAGGTCACCTTCAAGAAACAATAAAACAATATGAAAAAACTACTCTTATTCTTTGCCATTCTTTGCTACCATGGCATATCTGCTCAAGGTATTAACTTTCAATACCTAGTTCAAGATCAATTTGGCAATCCAATGCCGGGTATTAATGTAGTTGTGCAATATGGCCCGCCAGCGAGTCCCGCCATTGCTACATATACTTCAGACAATGCAGGTTATGTTGGTGATAGTATCCCTAATAATACCGGAGGATTTATTCAGGCTTTAGCTCAAGCCAATGGTTGCATTGACTCAACAGTACACTACTATCAGTTCGGGATGAATCTGAATGTCAATGATACTTTAAATCTGTGCGTAAATGGTAACTTATGTAACTATACAGTTAACCACTCACCAACATCACCAGCCACAAATCCAGGTATGTATACCTTTTCATCTAACTACCCTTTTTCTGCTTACAGCAACATTTTATGGACTTTTGGGGATGGGGATACAAGCATCTTTCCTAACCCACATCATAAGTATACACAGGTTGGGACTTACACGTATTGCTTACAAGTTGACTCTTGTCCACCTGTTTGTGGAACTGTTACTGTAACCACATCCACGCCTTGCTCATATTATGTTTCTAACAGTTGGAGATTTACGGACTCTTTACTCACCTATAGATTCAACACCAACCATTTAGGCACAGCAAATTCAACCTATCTATGGACCTTTGGAGATGGTGATTCATCTACAGTCTATAGCCCGTTGCATTCTTATGCAAACCCCGGAACTTATATCTACTGTCTAGATGTAGATTCTTGTCCTGTGATTTGTGACACGATAGAAGTTTACCCTCAAAAACAGATTAACGTACAAGGGAAAATCATTGATCAAGCAGGGAATCCCATGGTCAATTATCCCTATTATTTTTCATTGGATCTAAATTACCAATCGCTAGGTTTTGGGAGTGTGATCTTCTTTGACCCGGTTTTTCTCCCAGATTTGAAAACCGATGCAAATGGATTTTACTCTAAATCTATCTATGCGCCAATAGCACCATTACTCTCGGATATTGATGTTAGAGCTCAAGCAAACGACACCTGTAATGGAGGAGGAATCGTTGGTCTAACACATTCTCTAGGAGTAAATACTACGACCCAATCAGTATTTGACACCCTGCTGACTTCTTGCTCATCAAACCCATGTTCATTCCAAATCACTGCAGGAAGCTCAGTATTAAACCCAAATTTTGTGAATTTTTGGCTGTCTGATAGTACTATAACTTTATCTACCTGGGATTTTGGTGATGGCACGATACAAACCATGAACTCCTACTTTACGAATCACACCTATTCCAGCCCGGGCACCTATTATGTCTGTGTAACAGCAGGGGGATGTCCAACTATTTGTGATTCCATTACTGTAGCAAACCCTTGTTCATTCAATTTTGAGATGAGTCCACATTACTTTGATTCATTACTGACATTTAGCTACTCGCATATGAAACCTAATGCTCAAAACACGCTTTGGGATTTTGGTGACGGCAACACCTCGACCCAAAGCAGCGGATTTCATACTTACAGTTCTCCTGGAACATACACTTATTGTGTTCAAGTTGATGGATGTCCAGTTGCTTGCAAAACGATTGTTGTAAGTACAAAAACAAAGCTCGAAATGACTGGGTATGCTTTTGATAGTATTTCAAATCCAATACAGTTCAAACCCATGGTGATAAACCTTAATAATCCTGTCACAGGCGTTTATCAATCCTTTTATGGTCCATGGCCAGATACAGATGCCAATGGGTACTATTCAGGAACAGTCTACATTGACCTTCCCGCTGCTCAAAGAGAGCTGTATGCCTCAATTACCTATTTGTGTAATGGGGTTTCTCCCCAAAAAGGGCAGATTTACTTAGTCAACTCGAACACTCCCAATTCTACCTACCATGATTCTATTTACGCATGCCAATCGACTCCTATTGGATGTCAAGCAAGCTTCATAATAGATACGGTTAACTCACACAGCGGCAACATTGTGGTTTGGAACATGAGTACTCCACTGCCTAACCCTACAACACAGGTGCAATATTTATGGGACTTCGGTGATGGAAACACATCCACTCAACCCTACCCTACTCATACCTATGCTGGGGCAGGAACGTATCCTCTATGCCTTTCTATTCAAACCACCGTTGGAGGAGCTATATGCTCTGACTTGTATTGTGATACGCTGAAAGTAGATTCATTAGGCAACATTATACAGAAATCTACTGGAGCCACTATTACACTAAATGTACTTGACCCCAATACCATTTCTATTGACGAATGGCAAAGTATTCAAGAGATCAAACTTTTTCCCAACCCAACCAACTCTAATTTGAACATCGAATTTACTTCCAATAGAAGAGCTCGGGTCAAATTTGAAATTGTCGATCTGAAAGGATCAATTTATAGCATAGGTGAGGGAGAATCCCAAGTAGGAGAAAACACATTTCAAGTTGACTTGAGCTCTTTGTCTAAAGGGGTATACACCTTAATCATCCAAGACTCAGAAAACATATACTATGAAAAGATAATTAAAAACTAAGCGGAAGCCCGATATGGGCTTCCCACTTTATGGCAGACCTAAAGAAATTAATAACCGCTTGCATTAAGAACGACCGTAGAGCCCAAAAGCAGTTTTACGACAGCTATTTCCATGTCTTAATGTCTGTGTGTTATCGCTACCAAAAAAACTACGATGATGCCGTATATCTGCTAAATACGGGTTTCATAAAAATTATAAAATCACTCGATCAATTTGACGCAACTAAGCCCATTGAACCCTGGCTAAAAACCATTATGGTAAATGTTGCTATTGATGAGTTTAGAAAAACCAAGAAGTACCAAGAACTCACGGTTTTTGCCGATGATGAAAAATGGAATAAGATCTACAACGATCACTGCGAAATAGATGCGAATGCAGAACTAGACACCAGTGATTACTGGGAATTGGTCAGAGAAATACCTGACCCTGAAGGAACTGTTTTTAACCTGTTTGTTATTGAAGATTTTGGACATAAAGAAATTGCAGATAGACTCTCAATTTCTGAGCGATCTTCTAAACGATACCTAAGCAAAGCAAGACAATGGTTATTGAATAAGATTAAGATGAATCACGTAAAAGTGAAACAATATGGGTAGGCGAGAACTAGATAAAGAATTCAAAGACCAACTGAGAACGGGAAGGTCTTTCGAGCCTTCTGATGACAATTGGAAAGCAGCTGCGGCTATGCTTGACAAAGAACTGCCGGTTGCAGCAAGTAAAGGTTTTACCAATCGGTTTACCTTCATGTGGATCGGCTTGATCGCCATTCTCTCAGGAATTGGTGGGTATCTCTATTTGAACACCCCAAACCCAGCGACAAATTCAAAACCAACGGAACAAATTTCAAACACGCAACAGTCTAAAGAAGTAATACAACCTGCAACTACTTTAGAAGTAGATCAAAATAAAACAACAAATACTGAAGCGCCAGAAACAAACTTGGATCAAGTAGAAGGAGACTTCGCTATAAATTCAACATCAAATAATTCTTCTATTCACAAAGAGGATACACCTGCAGGGTCAGATCCTACAGTAAATCAGGAACCAGTTCAAGCAACTGCACAATCTAATACCAACGAAGCTCTGAATTTAGAACCCGAAGCATTCAGCGAACGTACAGCAACCACAAAAACGAATACGTTGTATTCTGCTCCCGTGTCAATAACCTCTTCTCCTACTCAGCAAAATCAGTTGAATAAAACCAAAAACGCAGAAGAACAGAAAGAAGATCCTAACAACATTGCAGAAACGATTGCAACTTCTGCCATCATTTCTAACGAAAACATAGACAATGGACAGTCCATTCCTGACCAACCAACAAACTACACGGAACAAATTAATGATGAAAAAAGCGCTGAAATTCCGGAAGAAACTAAATCTTTTGAAACAGAAAATCATCAGACTTCTCCAGCTGATGAATCTGCTTCCGAGATCAAAAAAGAAGGTACAATATCTACTCCTCGAAGAGTTTCTCGTAACCACTATTTTAAAGTTGGATTCGAAGCTGGAGTGTTTTCAACCAACAGAAGTCTGACCACCACCGATATTGATTGCCAGCCCTATGTTCTAAAAAGAAACAATGAAGAAAGCTTGAAACCTTCGTTCGCTTTTAATTTGAATTTTGGGCAACAAATAGATCAATTTAATTGGCAAGTTGGATTGGGCTATTTAAGCTATCAGGAGAACATTAATTACAATGGTGAAGTTCTGGAGGAGCAATTGATAGATAACGGATATTGGGATTTCAAAACCTATACTGATACTATTTTACAAGGAACATGGGTTATTGATAGCATCAATGCCGGACATTGGGACATCGACACTACCCTTCAACAAGTAACAGATACGGTATACATTGAGGATTGGGATACAAGTTTTGTTTCCATTTACGATTCAACCCTTCAAGCTAATAATGGAACACATACATTAAGCTACTTTGAGGTGCCGGTGTTTGTGGGTTATACGCTTGGTAAGAAAAATTGGAAAGTTGATATCCAACCTGGATTTTCTGTCGGATTTCTAACGCAAAGTAATGGTGCTAGATATATGCGGAAAGACCTCACTGGACTTCAACCAACAAACAATATAGAACAGTTCAATTCCATTCTGTGGAAACTTCATTTTAGAATTGGAATTCGCTATGCGCTGAAAGATTTTGACATTGGGCTTTATCCTCACTATAACTACACGTTAAACAATGTGTTGAATAACAAAGCGGTTGAACAGAAATTTGGAAATTTCGGGGCGAGCATAGGCGTATATTATAAATTTTAACCTTGTTCCGAATTTCCAGATTTCATTAAATTATTTCAGTTTTTTAAGCTGCAATTGTTGTTGAGAGATTGCCACGATTTGATAAGCTCCACTCCATTGGCGGCTATTGGAAATCTTTAGGATTTCTTTACCATGACCTGAAACAATTTGCCAATCAGAAATAAAATAAGGATTGCTTAAATCGGCTTTGTGCATTTCTACTAAAATGCCATTTTCTTTAAAGAGAAGGGTGCTTTTAGTTTCGGAGGCCTTCGCGGATGAAGAAAATTTCTTCAGACTAGAATTTCGCTGAGTTGATACCTCTTGAAAGATCCATTTCCGATCAATCAATTTAGTGCGTGTTGGAGAAAATAGGGTTAGGCTAGTCAATGTTACGGATACTAAAATTAGAGCTGCGTATTTCATTTGACTTTTACTTTTTGTTCTCATTCAACGGAAAACAAACGGCACATATTTTATTCTATTGGTTTAGAGCGTGAGATCAATTTACCTCGTATGACATTGTTTCTAGTTCAACATACTCTCGGTAATAGTTGAGACCTGTTATCCCAAAGAATAATACCTTATCTCCAGAATTCAAAGAATCGATGAGCGACTTAGCTTCATCATTCATTTTGTTGCCTTTTACATGAACATAACCAATAAGTTCTTCTTGCCTTGATGCCACAATTTTAAATTCCCTTATGGGAAGAGGAACGTAGCAACCTGCATATCCATATTCAATATTTTCGGATTGTATAGTTGCCATTTTCAAAGCATGCTTAGAAAGACAACCTCCTCTTCTGTGATACAATCTAGGCTCTGGATTTTGCAATTTCTTAACCAAGTAGGATTTAGAATCAAAAAGCTCTTTCCCTTGTTCATTTATCTTATAAAAACTCAATTT
The DNA here is from genome assembly GCA_025210575.1 of Schleiferiaceae bacterium. GTDB lineage: Bacteria > Bacteroidota > Bacteroidia > Flavobacteriales > Schleiferiaceae > JAOARK01. The sequence continues at coordinate 558 of JAOARK010000260.1, read as the reverse complement.
CAGCAAATCAGCTTCCTCTGGAATTACAATGAAAAAAGAGCTGTCTATTTCAACTCTGCCATTAGTAGTTTCTACATGTAGTTCGTGCAAGGTCAGATCATCTATTTCAAACTTGAAATAATTCCTAAACCCAAGAACTAACTCCCTGTACTCGCTATTTCTGGGAGGTTTTAGAGAAATGGATTGGCTGTAACCTTCTGTAGAAAAGCAAATTATAATTAATAAAAAGAAATGCTTCATGAAGAGAAAACGTAGAGCATTTCAAAATTATTTTGAGCATAAAAAAACTCCAGCTTCTTGCAAAACTGGAGTTTAGAATATTTGTGACGATTTCCGCTTACTTCGCGAATTTCTCTTTTAAAAGATCTGTAGTTGTAGATCCTGGACGCTCTAATGCAGATCCTATTGCTCTATCCCAAATAAGGTTCGCCATAGTTCCTAATGAACGTGCAACACCAAACAATACCGTATAGAATTCATACTCGGTCAAATTATAATGCATTAACAATTGTCCGCTATGCGCATCTACATTTGGCCAAGGGTTTTTAACCTTACCTT
>JAOARK010000259.1 GCA_025210575.1 Schleiferiaceae bacterium | reverse complement strand
CGTTAAACTGACTAATCGAGAGACTGATATTGTAGAATTATTCAGAGACAGACTTACAGATAAAGACATAGCTCTTAAACTGGGAATTTCTTTAAGCACGGTTAAAAGACATAACATAAATATATTCAACAAGTTGCAGGTGAGTTCAAAGCAGCAGGCTTTAGAGGTTTTGTCTAAGATGTAAGTTCTACACCTTTTTTACACCTATCATAAATCACATTCGTGAGGGAAATCTGTAATTTTAGATTTGTAATCTTGATCCTGTCTTGATTGCAATGTCACCCCACTAATTACCTGTTTTAAGGAAGAAAAAACTTGTTTAATACAAGTTTGAATGTCGAAAGAAGTAATAACTACAAGACTAATTTATGGTTAAAAATTACTTTCGTATTAACACATCAAACCTATTTCTAATATTTTTTTTAATATCCGTTTTTGGGATTGCTCAAGACGAAAAAAAGACCACGTTCAATTACGGAGGTTATGTAAAGTTTGACCTTATCCAGACTTGGTACAACAATGGCGAAGTTGGGGCAACTGCACCAATTCGAGATTTTATACTACCTAGTCAAATTCCAGTTGGAAACAATCCTGCAACGCAAACCCTAGATTTCCATGTCAAAGAATCCAGATTCAATTTTGATGTAACCACAGAAATCAATAATCAAAAAATCCACGGTTTTTTGGAGCTGGATTTTTTACTGTCTTCTCAGGGAGATGAACGCGTTAGCAATTCTTTTAGCCCAAGATTGCGTCATTTTTATTTTGAATGGAAACGTTTATTGATAGGACAAACCTGGTCTACCTTCATGGTGGTTATTATTCCAGATGACCTCGATTTTGCCGGAGCTTTGGAGGGCTTAATCTTTATTCGTCAGCCTCAAATCCGCTACAAAGTAGGCACATGGATGTTTGCATTAGAGAACCCAGAATCACTAGTTTATTCTAACCAAACCAATACACAACAAGTTTCTGACAAGGAATTTTTACCCGATGTTGTTGTGCGTAAGAATTTTGGAGGTGATTGGGGCACCTGGTCTATTGCAGGTATGTATAGAACGTTGAGTATTTCGGATACAGTTGGAACACATAGAACACCAGGGTTTGGAATAACAACAGGTGGTAAGATTAACGTTGGTCAGCGAGGTGATGATTTTAGATTAACCGTAAGTGCTGGTTCTGGTGTTGGTCGCTATCAAGCGGCAAACTTTCTTGCAGATGCTGTATACGAATCAGCAACAAGCTTAAGAACTTTGAACACGCTTAACGGATATGTGGCGTATAACCATTTTTGGATCCCCAAAGTTCTATCCTCTAGTGCAAACGTTGGGTATTTCCAATTCTTAGATGACAATCTTCCTTTAGCGCAAACAACCAATCAAACAGCTGTAAGCGCTTCTATAAATTTAAAATATGATCCTGTACCGCAATTGAGACTGGGAGTAGAATACTCATGGGCAAGCCGTGAACTGTTGAATGGAACCAATGGTTCTTTGAGTAGAGTTCAATTCTCAGCGAAATATCGATTCGGATATACAGATGAAAGTACAATAGAGAAATAATTGTTTAACCCTTTGAATATTAAATACAAATCCTATGAATAGATTGAAAAACGCGATGCGATTCTTTTTTACTGCCGTTTTGTTGACTTGGATGATTCTTCCTACATCAGCGCAAGACAAAAAGGAAAGCACTTATGTACTCATCACCAATGTGAATGTTTGGGATGGTACAAGTGATAAAACCAAAGAGGCAGATGTTCTGATTGAAAACAATAAAATCTCAAAAGTTGGAAAAAACATAAAAGCCCCTGAAGGTGCTGTAGTAATTGATGGTAAAGGAGGATATGTAACACCTGGGCTCATTGATATGCATCAACACCTTATGCTTAATGGTGGTACCTCTGCTGGTTCTTACGATTGGGATGCTTACGCCCAAGGCGCTCACGCCACACGTGCTGCAGAATATCTTTTATTGCAAGGTTTTACGACCATAAGAGATATAGCCGGAAACTCACTCTCTTTAAAAAGAGCTGTAAATTCAGGTAAACTACCTGGACCAAGAATTTATAGTTCGGGCGGAGCAATTGGACCGACTGGAAGTCATACCGACTGGGGTTCTTACAATGATGGTCCAGGTCAACCCAATTATCAAACCATGGTGAGAAATGCAATGGTTGGCGATGGTCGTGCAGAGTGGTTAAAATTATGTCGTTGGAATTTTAAGTCTGGAGCTGACTTCATAAAAGTGATGTCAGGAGGTGGTGTTGCCAGTGTTTTTGATCCTATAGATTTAAACTCACCATCTTTGGAAGAAATGAAAACGGCTGTTCAGGTAGCCGATGAGTATGGGGGCTACGTGGCCATTCATGGTTATACAGATGCCGCATATAACAAATCTTTAGACGCTGGTGTTAAATCTTTTGAACATGGCTTTTTAATTTCAGAAGAAACTGTAAAGAGAATGGCTGAAGAAGGGGTTTGGTGGTCTTGGCAACCCTATGGAAGTTACAACACATTTGGGATGGGAAATTTTCCAGATTGGTTTACAGATGATATGAGAGAGAAAGGCGCATTAGTTGCTGAAGGGTCTGTAAAAGTTCCAAAGTGGATGAAAAAATATGGAGTCAAAACGTTTACTGGGTCTGACATGTTTGGTTGGGACAACTGGCACAATGCAATTGTAAACGTTGCATACCCTGTTGATATTCCAGGTTTAGACTATAACTCAGTAGACTGTTTAATGATGGCAACTTCAAATGCTGGTCAAGCACTTCTGGAATTATCAGCACCATCTAGAAACCCATTCAAGGGTGCCAAATTGGGAGTTATTGAAGAAGGTGCTTGGGCTGATCTATTGATTTGGTCAAAAGACCCAACTCAAGATGTTAAAATAATCCTCGAACAAGACAATCTATTATTCATTATGAAAGATGGAGATGCCTACAAAAATGTTTTGGTAGATCCAACAGATGAGTCATACAGAGGACCATTAAAACCACGTGGTTATAATTGGATGGAAAGCCATGGCGAATCTGGGAAACATTGGCACTAATTATTATATCAAAAAAGGCTTGCTTCTTTAGCAGGTCTTTTTTGTCTATTAGAACACCTCAATAGATAAAAGCTAATTCTCGTTGTTTCATGCCATACTGAAACTTTGAACTAGCGTTCAGTTAAAGTTATAATCGGAAAGCCTCCCATATTTGTAGATTGACATAAAGATTACTAAGTCTTTTGGCAATGGGTAATTATGTATAATTCTAAAAATCGTGAAAAACAAGATTTTTATACTAATCTTTCTTTGTGCGAGTCATATCATGTTTGGCCAAAATAGAGATTCTGCCCTCACAAAATCGGCAGATGAAATAGCTCGTGAGCTCTCCAATCCTGTTGGGTCTATGGCGAGCATAATTATCCAAGGAAACTATGTCGGCTGGGGAGGTTCGGCTCCTGATGTTTCTAATCAAAATACAAGCACTATAACCTTGCTTCCAACAATTCCAGTACCGTTAAAAAAGGGAAATTTGCTTTTCAGACCAATTGTCCCCTTTTCTGCTGGGTTGAATGTTGATGATAATGGAAATTGGGTTAAAGAACGCGGTTTAGGGGATATCGGGTTAATTGCAATGTATGGTTACAACTTTAAAAGCGGATTTGTTTTGGGCGGGGGTGCTAATGTTTTATTTCCAACAGCTACACAACCTTCTTTAGGATCAGATCAATACCAATTAGGTCCTGCTGCGGTATTTGCCGTTATCAAAAAATGGGGTGTAGTTGGCGGATTATGGCAACATTATTTTGGTGTAGGTAGTGTTACCGAAGGGGCAGAAAGAGTTAACCTAGGTACATTTCAGGCTTTTTATTGGTTCGGTATTGGTAATGGTTGGCAAATTGGCGGCAGCCCAACCATGACAGCAAACTACGTTGGTGCCGTAGATACAGACTTTTCTGTTCCTGTAAATTTAGGAGTAGCCAAAACAGTTATTCTAGGTAAAATGCCCTTAAAACTAACCTTACAAGGACAATATTTTGTAACCCAGCCTGACGTTGCTGGCGCCAGCTGGGGTGTATTTTTTCAAATAACACCCGTTGTGAAATTGCCTTGGTAATAAGAAAAATAGCTTATGAATAAAAGATTACTATACATACTTACAGCAGCTTTAACAAGTGTATTTATTCTTAAAGGACAAGAGGATACAGCAGCTTACAAAAACAGCGATGGCTTCGGTGGGCCAAAGACTGTGGGTGCCCAACTAGAAGCTGATAACGCACCACGTTTTGAAAATAGAATCCCGATTAAACGCACAAAAGGTTGGTACGATTTCAAAGCAGATTTAGCTAAGAAGACCGGTATTGAATTGGGTATCAATTACACCTCAATTTTTATTTATTCAACACAAACCATTGGCGAAGGAGTTTCTAACAACGCAAGTAGCGGTATCTTCGATTTTCAAGGGGGATGGACCTTTGTAAACCGAAAAAAAGGTAAAAACACAGGCAAGCTCTTTATAAAAATAAATAGCCGACATTCCTACAATGGACCCAACAGTGTCTCCCCTATGTTCCATGGAATTAACGCTTCAGGTTATTATGGTTTACCTGCTACAGGCTATCGCCATTATAGTCTTCGAATGACCGAATTAAACTATCAACAAGCCCTTTTCAATAATCGTTTTCACTTTGTTGTGGGAAAGGTTGATCCAACCAACTACTTCAACTTTCATGGCTTAATTGTGCCATGGCAGCACTTTATTAGTTACGGTGCCTCTGTAAGTGGTTCAGTAAACTGGCCAGATCAAGGTCTAGGTGGAATCATCAGTATTCGCCCAACAGAGAAACTCTACATTATGGGTGGATTAACCGATGTGCGAGGTGATGT
>JAOARK010000258.1 GCA_025210575.1 Schleiferiaceae bacterium | reverse complement strand
ACAATTGACTACCCTGACTCCATATCAGAAATTAAAGGTGTCGATCTTAGTAAGGATTACCGCTGTTGGCTCTTATCTCGGTTTTATTTTCTATTTGATAGCCAGAGGAACAGATGAGCTGATTCCATTCGTAAATGGTATTACTACCGGATTTCTTGCAGGATTATTCACAGCAATAATCGAAATATATATGTTTGGTAAAAGAGCTAATCAACTGAAGTTCATTTGGTATTTTGCGTTGAGGGTGGTCACCTATTCAGTGTGTTTAGGTCTCATTCTTCTGAACGTTACTGCTGTTTCTCAGATGTACCGTTTTAACCTTGGATATTTTGAGGTATTACAAAGCGAGAGGTTTCAATATTACATAGAACATGGATCTTACCGCTCCGAACTAGAATACATTATTGCATTAGTGGTAGTAGTGAATTTTACCAGGATAATGAGTCAGCGGCTAGGACAAGGTGTTCTTTTAGATTATGTAAAAGGAACCTACCACATTCCTGTACAAGAGCAACGCATTTTCATGTTTGTAAAAGTGAAAGACTCTGAAAAACATTTAGAAAATGTAGGTGCATTAAAATATCATCAGTTTTTAAATATACTTTACAGAGATCTGGTTATACCGGTACTTAGTCATCAGGGAATGGTATATGAGTATGTTGAAGATTTGATGGTTATATCTTGGAAAGTGAATGACGGGTTAAAGAATGCCAACTGTATTGAAATGTTCTTCCAGCTTCTTAAGAGTATAGAGAAAGAAGCTTCGAACTACCTTGATAGAATCGGTTTTATACCGGAATTGAAGGCAAGCGCTAACTGTGGAACAGTGATAGGATCTGAAATTGGCGAAATCAAAACTCAAATTGTATATCAAGGTGATACCTTAAATACTACGGCTAGGATATTACAGAAAGTAACTCCACTAAATGAGCATTTGTTAATATCTGAGCCCTTGTTTAAATTGATGAATAAATCAACTAACAGATTTAAAATTACCGAACACAATCATATCAAACTAAGAGGTAAAAACGATGAAACCAACTTATATGGGGTAAACCAATAATTTGATAGCCGTGAAAATTGAGTTATACGATAAACTAAAGTTAAAGGTCATTTCTAGGATTACCCTAGCAGGAGTAGGACTTGGTTTGCTATTTATCTTATTAACTAGAGGATTTTCACAGCCTTTTGCATTATTAAATGGAGCAATCGCTGGGGCATTCATAGGGTTTAGTGTCGGTGTTCTTGAAATCTATATTTTTCCCAGAAATGCTAAAAGACTTAAGTTCATTTGGTATTTCCTTATCCGATCCATAACCTACACAGTGTTTTTAGGATTTATTCTTTTTAATGTCACTTTGGTTTCTCAGATGTTTCGTTTTGATGAAACCTATTTCGAGGTGTTGAGAAGTGATCGCTTTATAGATTATTTGGAGTTTGGAAGTTTTGGTACCGAGTTGATCTACATCATGCTTCTGGCATTGACTGTAAACTTTACAAGATTAATGAGTATTAAATTGGGTCAAGGTGTACTACAGGATTATGTCCTAGGAACCTACCATCGTCCTGTTATTGAAAAGAAGGTTTTTCTTTTTGCCAAAATTTCAAATTCCGAAGAACTCACAAAAAAGCTCGGAGCATTGCGCTATCATTCATTCTTAGATAGACTCTACAGAGATATTACAGCGCCTGTATTAAGAAATCATGGTATAATCCATCAGTATATCGAAGATCTGATTGTTATTACCTGGAATGGAAAGATTGACAATAATGCCAATCGCTGTATCAAGTTGTACAAAGAACTTGAAGCGCTTATAGAGAGTAAAAAAGAGGGCTATCAAAAAAAGTATGGCTTTGTGCCAAAATTTGTTGCTGGAGCGCATTGTGGAACAGTTATAACTGCAGAGATTGGTGAGATCAAAACTCAAATTGTGTATCAAGGAGATACGATGAATACTTCATCACGTATACTCAACAAAGCTATAGAATTAAAGAGCTCTTTATTAATCTCCGATGAACTTTATTCCTTTTTAATAGGTAATAACCTTGATGTAATGCCCCATAGAAATGTTCACTTAAAAGGAAAGGAGATGCCGATGGATCTAATTGCTATAAACACCTGATTTAATGAGCCACCTAAGCAAAAAACAAAAAGACATCATTACCATTTTCTCAGTAGGTATTGCATTTGGTTTTGCATACCCATTGAATTCTGATGGTCTCGAAAAAGCAGGTCCAATAATCAATGGCTTTGTTATTGGCCTTTTGGGAAGTGGATTCATTGTGTTGAACGAGATTATTATTAACAAGAATTGGATTAGAAAGATGAATTTTAGGGCATTAGTAGCCTATAAGACTTTAATCTATTTCAGCTTTTTCGCTTTGCTCATTCCAATTGTGGTTTCTATTACCCGTTCTATGGATCTTAATCTTAGTCTCAAAGAATTTGTAGATCAAGGTCATTTAGACTTTTTCCTTTTTCATGACGATTACCATATCATTTTGCTCTATGCACTTTTCGGAACATTACTTTTCATTTTTACTTATCAAATGTCTCGTAAAATGGGGCAGGGGGTTCTGTTTGGATTTATCACAGGAAAATATCATAAACCACGCGAGCAGAAACTCATAACGATGTTCATTGATATGAACGATTCCACCAATATTGCGGAAAAACTAGGCGATGAACAGTTTAACCTCTTGTTAAAGAATTTCTTTTTTGATATTACAGATAGCATAACTAACAATTACGGAAATATCTATCGTTATGTTGGAGATGAAATTGCCATAACCTGGAAAGCAGATAATTCTTTTAAAAGCGACCTTCTAGCAAATACGTTTTATCAAGCAAAGAACGCATTAGAAGCTAGGTACGGATTCTACCAAAGGAAATTTGGTTTACGACCCAGGTTTACAGCAGGTTGCCATTATGGCAAAGCCATTGTAGGGGAAATAGGAGAGATCAAGAGTCAAATCTGCATACTGGGCCAAGTAATGTTTGAGACTACGGCTATTGAGAAGTCTTGCAAGACTTTTGATGCCGAATTCTTGATGTCTGATAAACTTCTTAGAAAATACCCGATAAACAATACCTACGAAGCCAATCACAAAGGCGATGTTGAGCTTAATGGAAAGAGTATCAACGTTTTTTCCATAGTTCCAAAAGATTCGCTATAGAATTTACCCTCCTTAGACCTGTTTTCACCTTTTAGGGCCCTTGGCCTCAAAATACATTTGTCTTGTTTTAAAAAAAAGGAGAAAAAGGCGAATGAAAAAGGTATTGGCAATTAAAGAAGGAACAGCACTCAACATCATGCCAGGTATACAGGGTAAGCGTGCTTTTCCAATCCATGAATTTGGTATCCAAGATCCGTTTATCATGCTCGATCATATCGGGCCTAAAGATGTTGGAACTTCTTATAAAGTAGGAGGTAAAGAAGGTGCGCATCCTCACCGTGGTTTCGAAACATTGACATTCATGTTTGAGGGAGCAATGAATCACATTGATTCCTTGGGGAATAATGAAATGTTAAGATCAGGAGATATACAAAGAATGCATGCCGGAAGCGGAATAATTCATGGAGGAGCGATGATGGCAGATCCTGAAACAGGAGTATTTAACGAAATACAATTGTGGGTAAATGTTGACTCCAATGATAAAATGACTCAACCAGAAATTCAAAATGTAAGTCATGATCAACTCCCTGTTAAAGAAGAGAATAACGTACGCTACAAGGCTTTTGCTGGTGACTGGGGGTTTGGAAAGAGTCCAATAAATACCCATGCAAAAATAGGAGCATTAGAGTTGCATGCAACAAATGATGCTAAAGCCAAACTAAGTGGGTTTAGTCTAAATGAAACAAGCCTCGTTTATGTTCTGCAAGGAGGAGTCATAATCGATGATTCTCTTATTAAGGCAGGTAACATAGCGGCTCTAGACTCATTTGAAGAAAAACTGGAATTACAATTAAGTAAAGGTGCGCAGGTCTTGGTACTTAAAGGTAAACCCATAAACCAGCCTGTAGCACTGGGAGGCCCTTTTGTAATGAATACAGAAGAGGAAATACAACAAGCATATGCTGATTTCAAAGCAGGAGCATTCGGAAAAATTTAAATAATCTATAAGTACAAATACAATTAAAAATGAGAAAATCAATTATCGCAACAGGGCTATTAGCATTTGGATTAATGTCATGTGGAAACGAAGAAGTTAAAGAGAATCAGGAGAGTGCAAGAGAAATAGCTGCACAGAATGCAGTGGTTGCAGATACTGAGGTTTTAAATGCAGATATCGTTTGGACGGGTTATAAGTCGATTGGCAGTGAGCATACAGGAACCATTCAATTGAAAGAGAACAATTTAATGTTCAAAAATGGCGAGTTAGTAGGCGGGAATGTTGTTGTAGATATGACGTCTTTGGACAATACAGATTTAGATGGGGAATGGAAGGACAAATTGATTGGTCACTTAAACTCTGATGATTTCTTCAGTTCGCAAAATTATCCTACTTCAGTTTTAAGAATAACTGCTGTCAATCCAAAAGGAGAAGGAGAATACGTGGTTGAAGCAGATCTTACCATTAAGGATATTACCAATACCGAATCATTTACTGCTAAAGTGGAGGAAATAGAAGGAAAGCAAGTTCTTACTACTAATTTGAATATTGACAGAACTGCCTACAACGTTAAATATGGCTCATCTAATTTCTTTCAAGGATTAGGAGACAAAGCGATTGAGGACAAATTCAACCTTGATGTAAGAATTGAAACCACATTATAATGGAAAACACTAAAAGAGGAATAAGTACTTTTCTGCAACCACGCAACGGTATTCAATACGTAGTAAGTTCAGAAATAAGAGAAGCGTTAAAGCCCATCGTTTTTTGGGATGCGGGTAACTTTACCAGAAATGACAATGGCTTCCAAATCGGATTTCACCCACACTCTGGGATTGGCATTATTACCTACTTTCATGGAACAGACCTTCATCACGAAGACAGCGGAATGAACGATGGAATTATACATGATGGCGGTGCGCAATGGATTCGAGCTGGAGGTGGAGTTTGGCATCAAGAAGCTTACAGACCTAAACATGATCATAACGAAGGAGATTGGACAGGATCTATTCATCAGCTTTGGTTGCAGTTGCCACCTGAGTTTGAAGAAGCTGAAGTGGAGTATGCTAATCTCTCGAAAGAAGAAATCCCGTCAATTGAAAACGTAAAGGTTTTGGTTGGAGAGTATAAAGGGGTAAAAGGAAAAATGAATGTGCCCGTAAACATGACTTATTTGGATGTGAATTTAAAAAAAGGACAAAAATTTGAGTTCAATACTCCTTCGCAACAATCTTCGGGGTTTGTGTTTAAACGCAAAGGATCATTGAAAATTGATGAGACAAGCATGCAAAAAGATTCAATGGCGGTTTTAGATCAAAATGAAGGTCTAATCTCAATTGAAGCTCAAATGGATTCAGAATTTGTTCTTGTTATTGCAGAACCGTCCTCGTTTCCAATCATCAGTAGTGGTAGTCAAATACATACAGATATTGACGCATTGGAGCGCAGCGCTGATCGCATCAAAGCCATCGGGCAAGAATTAAAAGCGAGAGAATAAAAAAAACTCAGCAATAATTCTGGGGTTTTCAAATTACATTTACCGCGTATGAAAGATCAAGATGTAACTT
>JAOARK010000257.1 GCA_025210575.1 Schleiferiaceae bacterium | reverse complement strand
TGTTTCAGGTGTACACAATGTTGTAAAGCTTTCTACTGATGTCCAAAGACTCGTACTTCCAACACCGCAGCTGTCTTGAATATAAAAATCATAAGTAGTAGATGGGGTTAAACCTGTAATAACATGAGAATTACCTGTAGCCGAAATAACCGTACCTGAGCCTGGCGCAAAACCAGTAGCTCCGTATTCAATTCTTGCATTGGCCGCTCCTCCTGACGTCCATGATACCTGAGCCGAATTTGATAGTACCCAATCTACCATTGGCCCTGAAGGAGGTAAGCATAACGGTGGTGTTCCATGGTACACGGTTACCTTCCAAGTACCTTGATCTACTTTCTGGAAAACACTATCGCATCCAACTCCATTTGCTGTTCTAAAGGCATGTAAACCAAATTTCAACACTCCTGAAGCGCTCACTCCATTGGCTATGTTGACTTGGGTACGGTTGTAAGAAACCGTACCTCCAAAACCATTTCCTTGATAAACTTGTGGTTCTTTGGTTCCATTATTAAAGAACTCCATATAAGAGTATTGTTGAAAACCAAATGCACCTGTTGCGGTCATATCGTATTCAACATCAAGATATACAACCTGATCTCCCGCAGGAATCGTAACCGTAAGCGTGTCTATACAAGTAGAATTAACTGTGGTTGTTGGAGGTCCCCCGAAATTGATTAGTGTAGGTATGGATTGGGTAGTGTAAGTAGCAGAAGTAGTGGTAATTTGTGCAAAAACCACCATAGGCATAAACACACCTATAGCGATGCTAAGTAATAGTTTTTTCATCCGATTTTTTGGGTTTAAAATCTTGGACAGAAAAATAAGCTATTAGTTTAATTTATTAAAATGTAGGAACGTCTAAATCTCAACAGATTATGATCTGTATCACAAAAGGAAAAAGAATACTCTAAGTTTTTCGTTAGACTTACTTTCTATATTTGTTTTCATGCGCATATTTCTCTTTTTGCTTCTTCCTTTTTTCACTTATTCTCAAGCAGATTTAAAACTTGCCGTTTTAAAGTACAGTGGTGGAGGTGATTGGTATTCAAATCCTACGTCTCTAAAGAATCTATCAACGTTTTGTAATGACAACATAGGCACTAACCTGAATTCGGATTACGAGATGGTTGAAGTAGGATCGTCAGCACTTTTTAATCATCCGTTTGTGCACATGACTGGTCATGGGAATGTGGTCTTCAGTGCGGCAGAAGCGCGAAATCTGAGAGAATATCTTTTGGCAGGTGGATTTTTGCATATTGACGATAACTATGGAATGGACCCTTTTATCCGTCCTGAAATGAAAAAGGTGTTTCCAGAACTAGATTTCGTTCAAATCCCGGACGACCATCAACTATTCAATAATGTTTATGATTTCCCAAAAGGACTTCCAAAGATTCATGAACATGATCAAAAACCATCTATGGCATACGGCCTCATTTATGAAGGAAGAATGATGTGTTTATACACCTCTGAGTGCGATTTAGGAGATGGATGGGAAGATGCATCTGTTCATAATGATCCGGAGGCCATAAGGCTAAAAGCGCTAAAAATGGGTGCGAACATTATTTATTTTGTTTTTAATCAAGGTGCTGTAATATGAAACCGACTATCTATACCAAATCTGTATTGCAGTTAGTGGCTATTGCTATAGGATTATATATGATTTACACTGTTAGGGCCATTGTAATCTATTTCATTATAGCCTCTGTGATCTCTCTTGTAGCCAAGCCCATTGTAAATCAAATTGCGAAGATCAAGATCAGAAGATTTGGAATTCCTAGAGCACTTGCTGCAGCTGTTACTATTATCGTGCTCTTTTTCGGCTTAATACTCTTAAACTACTTACTACTTCCAAGTTTTGCTTCAGAAATTGCGGTGCTATCAAATATCGATTTTCATAAAGTAAGTGAAGGACTCGAGTCTGAATACTCCAGTTTAAAGGAGTTTTTAGGTACCCTTGAAATAGATATGGGAACCGAAGAATCAAATATAAAACAGTCGATTTTAGGTTTCTTAAATGTTGATACCATTACTTCTGCTTTTGGTGGAGTTGTTGGGGGATTGGGCAACCTTGCGGTGGCAACATTTGCCATTCTCTTTATGCTTTTCTTTTTCCTTAAAGAGGAAAACCTTACTCTTTCTATTATATCTGGCCTTATACCCGATAAATACATGGATCGCTTTAATAGTATGATTCCCCAAATGAAACATACACTTACGCGCTACTTCAGAGGTTTGTTAATTCAAATGATCGGGATTTTTACATTGGTATTTGTGGGCTTAAAATTCTTCGTGGGCTTAGAGAGTGCATTAGTGATTGCGTTGTTCGCTGCCACAGCAAACTTAATCCCCTATATCGGCCCTATTTTCGGGATGGCATTTGGTGTTATCATTGGCGTAGGTCAAGCTTACGCATTAGGTATGGATGTCCACTATGGGTTGTTTACGCTACAAATACTATCTGTTTTCGCGGTTACTCAGGTTACGGATAATATTTTCTTTCAACCCATTATCTTCTCAAATAGTATAAATGCGCATCCCTTAGAGATCTTCGTGGTCATTGCAATTGCCGGAACGCTTGCTGGTGCCACAGGAATGATTATTGCCATACCTGCCTATTCTGCCCTTAGGATTTTTGCGAAAGAATTTCTTCAGAATATCAAGGTGGTAAGAAGCCTCACTAAGAATATTTAGATGTTTTCAACCGAAGACCTTGCTGCTCTTTCTAGCTCTGAAGCTAAGGAGTTTATTGAATTAAATTTAAAGGCAAGACCTGAAAAACTGCGATTGAAATACAGCAAAAAAAAGGACCTCCCCTATTCTCTACTAATTAACCAAGTCGAAGCAAGACAACGGTTACAAAAAAAGAATCCCACATGGGTTGGTCATGAAAAACTAGTGTTCCCGCCAAAACTCAATTTAGAACAATCTTCATCAGATAAAACTGGGAAATACAAATCATCTATAACGAGCGGTCATTCTTTAATAGACATTACAGGAGGTATGGGCGTAGATACTTTTTTTCTTTCGCAAAATTTTAAAGAATCAACGTATTGCGAAATTTCTAAAGACTTGTGTGTTTTAGCCGAGCATAACTTTAAGGTGCTTAAAGCACCAATAAAAGTAGAGAATACAAATGGGCTTGAATATCTCGATTCAATTCCCAGTAAGTTCGATCTGATTTATGTTGACCCGGCACGAAGAAAAGAAGGACAAAGAATAGTATCGCTTCATGATTGCATTCCAAATGTTGTTGAGCATCAAGATTTATTGCTTAAAAAAGGGGATGCCATTCTTATTAAAGCGTCTCCATTGCTTGATATTAATCTTGTTCTGAACGAATTAAAATCATGTCTTGAAGTTCATATTGTATCGGTGAACAACGAGTGTAAAGAGCTGCTATTTCTACTCAAACCAGACTATAATGGATCAGTAGTTCTAAAAGCGATAAATTTCGATAAGGAAAAGGTTCACAGCTTACAATCTTCAAAAGGAACAAGAGAGCTCTATGCCGATCCAGAAGTATATTTATATGAACCTAATTCAAGTATTATGAAGGGAAGAATGTTTTCTGAAGTTTGCCATGAGTTTGACCTAAAGAAAATCGCACCGCATTCAAACCTTTTTACTTCTCAAAACTATATCTCTAATTTTCATGGAAAATCCTTTAAAATTATGGACATCCAGAAACCATTTAAGCAGTCATATAAGAAAGAATATCTCAATATTGTATCAAGAAATTTTAATCTTAAACCAGAAGCCATAAAAAAACGTTTAAAGAGTATTGATGGAGGGGCAAGGTTTTTGTTTGCTACTACTCTATTAAGTGGCCAAAAGGCTTTTATTCTTGCCGAAAGGCTCGATTAAAAAGTGAGTCTAAGCATTGATTCAATGATTGAAAAAACGTTAATATGTAGTACTATTTTTGCAAAACCTTGAAGAGAACCATTAAACATATCATTTGGTCCCTGTCAATTCTGATAGGTGCGATGGCTCATGCCGATGAAAAAGGGCATGACAATGCGGTTTTCATTGAGAATAAAGGTCAATGGCAAGAGTTCATTTCTTACAAATTAGAATTGAATCAAGGCGCCCTGTTTTTTGAAAACACTGCCCTTACCTATATGCTAATAAGTGCTGATGATTGGGAAGACTGTTGCGGAAGAGAACAGCATAATCATAACGCTACCAATTCTAACGAGGTTACAGGTTTTGCATATCAAGCCAAGTGGTTAGATGCAAATACTGAAAATGCCAAGGTGGGATTGAACCCCAGATACGATCACAGAAATTACCTCAAAGGAAACGATCCTGATAAATGGGCCAAGGATGTTAAACTCTACAAACACCTAAAATATTTAAACATCTACAATAAAATAGATGTTGAATTCTACGGTGTCGATCAAGATCTCAAATACAATTGGATCGTACATCCCGGTGGAAACCCCGAAAACATAAAAACAGAATATTCTAGCAATGTAAATGTGAGCATTGTAAACGGTGATCTTTGGATAGACGCGCCCACTGGAAAAATCATTGAGAAAGCGCCTTTCGTTTTTCAGATGATCAATGGTAAACGAAAAGTTATTTCATCTAAATACGAGTTAAATGGCAATGTAGTTTCCATACAGCTCGGCAGATACAACAGTAATTTCGATTTAATAATCGATCCTACGGTTGAATTTTCAAGTTATTCGGGTTCAGCTGCTGATAACTGGGGTTTTACCGCAACTTATGACGATGACGGAAACCTTTATGGAGCTGGAATTGTATTTGATGTGGGATACCCAATTACTGCCAACAACATTGGAAATGTATTCCATCCACAGCCCCCATTTGTTTTCGACCCTACCACAGACATCGGTTTGACCAAATTTAATTCTGACGGAACAGCGAGAATCTATTCTACTTATATCGGAGGTGATGATGTTGAACAACCTCATTCTATGATCGTAAACAGTCAAGGAGAGCTTATCATGTTTGGTTCGACAGGGTCATTGAATTTTCCTGTCCGCGTAAATGGTTATCAAAACACGCATGGGGGTGGACCAAACTTAAATGTTACTACCTATTACAAGTTTACCCGAACTGATATATTCGTTATCAAAATCAATGCTCAAGGGAATTTTATGACGGGGGGCACCTTTTTTGGGGGTAGCGATTCGGATGGAATTAATAATTCTAACGTAAAGAATTATGGAGACAAATCTCGTGGTGAAGTTGTAGTAGATGACCAAGACAACATTTACATTGCAAGTTCAACGCGTTCTTCAGACTTTCCAACAGCAGGTAGCCCACAGCAAACTTCCTTAAAAGGTGTGCAAGACGGCATAGTGGCAAAATTCAACCCGAATCTAAGTACCCTTTTGTGGAGTACCTATTTCGGAGGTTCGAGTATAGATGGAGCGTTCTCTATAACTTTAAACCCTAATGGCGATGTATATGCCTGTGGACCAACAAACAGCAATGATCTAGCAATGACCACAGGTGCTTTAAATTCAACGCATCAAGGATCTAATGATGGATGGGTAGCAAGATTTAATGGCAACACGGGAGCTTTAATAAAAACATCATATCTAGGTACCGGAGCCTCTGATCAGGCTTTCTTGATTGATAGTGACAAGAACAATGGAATATACGTTTTTGGTCAATCCTTAGGTGCTTATCCGGTTTCCCCAGGAGTTTATTCAAACCCAGGAAGTAAGCAATTCATTCAAAAGCTATCTCCAGACTTATCGCAATCTGTATTTTCTACAGTTATTGGAAGTGGCGGTGGAAATATCAACATTGTGCCTACAGCATTTAATGTAGACGATTGTTTGAATATATTGATCAGCGGATGGGGAGGAAATACAAATGCACCGAACCAACAAGTTAATCCAGGACAATTAGGAGGAAATACCTTTGGCATGCCCGTTACCAATGATGCTTATCAAAGCTCTACAGATGGAAGTGACTTCTACTTTATGGTTCTAGGAAATGATGCCAGTAGCCTTGTTTACGGCTCCTATTTTGGTGGAAACCAAAGTGATGAACATGTAGATGGCGGCACGAGTAGATTTAGCCCAGATGGAAATATTTATCAAGCCGTATGTGCTGGTTGTGGTGCTACAAATTTCCCAACAACTCCTGGTGCGTTGTCCACGCAAAATGGAGCAGCAAATACATTTGGATGTAATCTAGGAGTGATCAAAGTGAACTTTGAAACATCTATTACAGCTGGTTTAGATGTAGATTGGAATGCCGATGTAGATACGAACTGTAACACGCTCACCATTAAGTTCCAGAATACCAGTAGAAACGCAAATAGTTATGTATGGGATCTTGGAAACGGTCAAACATCCACAGATAAGGAGCCTACAGGAACCTATACTTCTTTTGGCACCTACACAGTTATGCTGATTGCCATAGACACCATTTGTGATATCTCCGATACAGTGAGTATGGTCTTTGACCATGATACAGGTATAGTTCCAGTTGCTGATTTTGAAGTGAATTACGTTTCTTGTGATTTGACAAGAGAAGTCAACATCAATAATAAAAGCCGCAAAGGAGCAAATAGTTTTTTCTGGGACTTCGGAGATGGCAATACATCTACACAACAGAGTCCTCAGCATAATTATGCAAACTCTGGCGTTTACACCATTACGTTAATAGCCTATAACACCTTGTGTAACAATTCTGACACATTGGTCAAGCAGGTAGATTTTGATTATGACATCCCACCTCCAGAAGTCCGTGTTACTGCAAATCCTTGTGGCAATGGGAGTATCGCAGTGGAATTGGAGAATGATAGCGCTTGGTACTCTTATACTTGGGAGTTTAGCGATGGAACCATTGAGCAAGGTCGTAACCCAAAGCATAAATTCACCATCTCTGATACTTATTCTGTCTATTTGAAGATTACCGATTCGCTTTGTAATAATGAGTTTGAATTCAATTTCACCGAATATTTCCTGATCTCGGAGAACAGACTTTATATACCCACTGCATTTACACCTAATGGCGACCTCAACAACGAGGAATTTATTATTTCAGGAAACAGCTGCCTAGAAGATTCTGAGTTTATAATTCTAAACGCATTTGGTGAAGAGATCTTTAGAACGGATAAACCTTTTGAAGAATTCTGGGATGGTACCTATAACGGACAACCAGCACAAGAAGACGTGTATGTTTACCGTTTCAATTCAAAAACCATTACGCGTAACGGTTATATCGTTTTATACCACTAAGAAAGTTCTGCAACAACCTCTACTAGAGTCAACTCTCTTTGCTCTCCCGTTTCGAGATTTTTAAGTTGAACTGAATTGCGCTCCATTTCTTCTGATCCTACCATGGCTAAAAAAGCGATACCCTTTTTTTCAGCGTAGTCAAACTGTTTTTTCATTTTAGCCTTTGACGGATAGATCTCAGCGCTCACACCATTCTGTCGAAGTATATTCAAAGCCTCTAAACTCTTTAATGCTTCCGCTTCACCAAAATTCGCAAAGAGTACTTTGGTTGAATGAAACTCAGCATTTGGGAAAAGATTCAGCTCATCTAGACACAGATAGATCCTATCTAATCCAAATGAAATACCCACACCAGAAAGGTTCTTCATACCAAAGATTCCGGTTAAGTCATCATAACGACCACCACCACCAATAGAACCGATCTGAACATCTTTGGCTTCTACTTCGAAAATGGCTCCTGTATAATAGTTTAATCCTCGTGCTAATGTCAAGTCCAACTCACATTCAGATTTCAATAGGCCAAGATTCTCGATATTCTCAAAAACAAATCGAGCCTCTTCTACTCCTTTCGTTCCAATTTCAGAGTCTTTCAAATACTTCTTTAAGAATTGAAGTCTTTCTTTAGAACTACCAGTTGCATTGATAATGGGTTTTATTTTTTCCTGTTGTTCTTCAGAAATTCCTTTTTCAGTCATTTCTTTTAGAACACCATCTTCGCCAATCTTATCCAATTTATCTAAAGCTACAGTAAAGTCAATTAGCTTATCTGCTATTCCCGCTACTTCTGCTATTCCCGCTAAGATCTTTCGGTTATTCATACGAATGGTCACCTTTAAACCCAACTTAGAAAAGGCTTCATCATATAATTGAACCAACTCGATTTCCTGCAAAAGAGAATCAGAACCAACCACATCCGCATCACATTGGTAAAACTCTCTAAATCTCCCCTTTTGAGGTCGATCTGCTCTCCAAACCGGTTGCATTTGAAAGCGTTTAAAAGGAAACTCCAGCTCGTTTTGATGTTGAACCACGTAACGTGCAAAAGGAACAGTAAGATCATAACGCAGAGCCTTATCCGTAATCTTAGCTCCAAGTCCTCTGGCATTGTCTCTTTCCACTGGCTCATCGCCTATTTTAGAAAAGAAATCACCAGAGCGTAAAATCTTAAAGATCAAGCGATCTCCTTCTTCACCATACTTACCCATTAAAGTATTGAGGTTTTCGAAACTGGGAGTTTCTATCGGCTGATAACCGTATTTCTCAAATGCCGCCTTCAATACACTCATGATGTATTGACGTTTTCTTACTTCTTTCGGTCCAAAATCTCTGGTACCTTTTGGGATGGATGGTTTCATTATCCTTAGAAATTTTGCGGCAAATATAGCGTTACACTGCTATGAAAAATATAAATTGAACCTAGCTTTAAAGAATAAATAACAATGAAAGCAGTCTTTACAATAGTATTTATTTCCGCCCTTATGCTCGCATGCACATCAGACAAAGAAACAGCGCAAAAGCAAATTGAAGACTATTACAGGCAAACGAATACCCTTGCAGGTGGTGGGCAAACTAATATCAGTACTATTAAAATACTCGAGATGTACGAAAACGGTGTTAAGGCCTATGTAACGGGATATTATCGAAATTCAAGCCTACCACAAACTGAAGAGCGAGACCTACATGACACCATCTTCTTTGCTTACTACACCATTGATGGAAAACAAAGAATTAAAGTGGTAAAACACTTAAAACCTTAGTTCAAAGTTTCAAAACGCGTAATAATCTCATCTGCTATACTTAGACAGGCAGTTGCTGCCGGGCTGGGAGCATTGAGAACATGAATACTACGTCTTCCATTGATCATATGAAAATCGTCAATCAATGTACCGTCTGGAGCTAAGGCCTGCGCTCTAATTCCACATCTACCGGGTGCAAGGTCATTCATTGTTAATGAAGGAATAAGTCCTTGCAATGCCTTTAAAAAAAGTGATTTTGAAAATGCCCTTCTCTGTTCGTTTATGCCATTTCTCCAGTGCTTGGCGAAAAGCTTTAACGTTCCAGAATATGTTAACGCATCTAATGCGTCCGTCACATTAACACTTGTTTTACTGTACCCTTCACGGTCAAAAGAAAACACTGCGTTCGGGCCACATTCAACTGTTCCATCCGTCATGCGCGTTAGGTGAACACCTAAAAAAGGAAACTCTGGGTTAGGAACAGGATAGATCAAGTTTTTCACTTTATGCTTAGATGATTCCGCCAATTCATAGTAATCTCCACGAAAAGGAACCACTTTCATTCTAGGATCCAGTCCTTCCATTTTTGCTAAACGGTCAGCCTGAAGCCCTCCACAAAAAATTACACGGTTGCATAGCACCTTTCCTTCATTTGTGGTTAGCTCAGTCTCATTATCCTTATTCTTGATTCCGTTTACTTGAACTCCATATCGAATTTCATTGTGCTCATTGGTAAGGAACAGCTCCCCCATTTTGCGCGTTGCACCTTTAAAATCTATTATTCCAGTACATGGTACATGTATGGCTGCAACTCCCTCTGCTAGAGGTTCAAGTTCTTTAATTTCTTCAGGACCTATTTTTCGAATCCCTTCGGTTCTATTTTCAATACCTCGCGCAAATATTTTCTCAAGGCCTGCTATTTCCTCTTCTTTTGTAGCCAGTATAATTTTTCCGCATACGTCATGGGCCACCTCATTTTCTTGAGCAAACTTTACCAACTGCTTTCTTCCATCTAAACAGTTCTTGGCTTTATATGAACCTGGTTTGTAATAAATACCAGAGTGAATAACTCCGGAGTTTCTACCTGTTTGATGAAAAGCTAACTTGCTCTCTTTTTCCAATAAAACAATTCGACTATCAGGAAATTTTAAAGACAGTTTATACGCTGTTGCAGTACCGATTATACCTCCCCCTACTACAGCAATATCGTAGATCATACTCAAAATATTGAGCGCACTAAAATAGAATAAAGTAAGGGTGATTGCATTTCTCGTCTCTTAGTGTAACGCCTTAATAATTAAAAGCTTAACTTAAGTATCCTTCAAGAGGATTCATTTTTTAACTTAATATCATCTATTATGAAAGTTAGCTTAAGTCTTAAGTATGGTGTTTACATCTTTTTAGGGTTGGTGAGTTTCTTTTTTAGCATGCACTTACTCGGCCTAGATCATTTAACCGAATTGCGATTATTCAACTTTTTTATCGTTTCAGTTGGAATCTATAAGTTAATTGAGAAGAATATTATTGCGAACAAGACGAACAATTATGCGGATAATTTTTTACAATCCATAAAAGCAGCCTTTACCAGCATTCTGTTGTTCACAGTATCACTAATTATCTACCTCGAGTTTATCAATCCTTCTTTTATGACCGTTTTAGAACAATCTAAAATTTGGGGAATAAACATGGGAGTTATGCAAATTGCGGCAGCTATTTTAGTGGAAGGCGTTGCTTCTTCCTTTATGATCTGCTTTACACTAATGCAATACTTTAAGAGCATTGAATATAGCGAAGGGTCTTTGATCTAGGCTATTCCTCTGGAAGTTTAGGTTTTTTTACGGTGAATACTCTTGAGATATTAAATCCTAAGAAAATATCTCCGTTACCCCAACTTCCAGGTGTTCTTGCCATCCATTGAGGATCTGCTAATCCCCTTGAATTTGTTGCGTGAATCTGGAAAACATGCCCGCCCGTTTCAATGTCTACACCTATGGAAAGTGCATTTTCATAATTCGTCTTATTGCCATCGGTGTCGTAATAGAAATTATCGGTTAGCTGTAAACCATATTCTGCGGTTAAGGCAACTCTATTGGTAATCTTATAGCGCCCACCTATTCCTAGAACAAAAATGTCATTAGGAGTTTTTTGGTCTTCTACCAAGTTAAAATGAACCAGACTAGGGACCAGCTCTAAACTGAAATTTTTACTGAATTTCCTAACCATAATCAACTCATGCGTATAACTCAATCGGTCGGATTCATTGTGCGGTAAATTGTCATCCCATTTTAAGGTGGTGTAGTTAATCGTAGAATACCAGACCAATCCAAAGGGCATATTCTTAGCTCCTTTAGATTGTCTTAATAGCCTGATCTTTGCAAATCCATCGTAAGTTTTAGAAAAAGAACTTCTCCCTATTCCAACATTTAGCCAATCTGTAAATGAATAGTCTAAGCTCAATCGAATCTGAGCAACATCTAATCCAAAGAAGTTGTATAAAAATTCATCATTAATGGCCCCAAACCTATGCATGATCATGAATTGCATAACTCCTTTTGCAGGCAGCTCATTAGACTGAAGATTTATGATTCTTGTTCCTTTGAACGTTGCGTAAGCATATTCCGTTTGAGGCCCTTCATCGATTAAATCCAAAAGATCATCCTGCGCACTTAGCGTAAAGCCAAGCAGCAAAAACAAATAGGTGAAAAATTTCATAGTGGTTATTTTACAGGGTTGTACGTGCCTTTAAACGTAACTTCAATTTCTTTGGCGATGTTCTCTCTTACCGTACTAGGT
>JAOARK010000256.1 GCA_025210575.1 Schleiferiaceae bacterium | reverse complement strand
GCAAAAAAGATGTCCGTGTCAAACGGCCCGTTCCTTTGATCTGCCCAGCAGATATAAACCGCACCTCGATAAGGTCCGTCAGAAACATCGGCTACAGTTACAGGCATGCCATTACATCTTTGAATGCCGGGAATATCCAGTGTCCATCCCCCCCCTTGTTCGGCAGCGACAATGGCTTCATCTAACCAGGTTTTGCCCATGTCAAAAGAGCGATCAAAATAGATCCAACCGTTATAACTCCAGGCAACATAGATCTCTCCATTAGGTCCAAAAGCAGGTACAGCGCCTTCTGTTGTTTCATCATCATCTAAGCAATCACCACTAAATTGATTGATTTGAATAGGGGTGCTAAAATTTTCACCTAAGTCTTCGCTTAAGCTGAACAGAATGTTGGATTTGTCATTGGTGTCTCGACTGTTGTATTTATCAAATTGAGTCCAGGTTACGGCCAAGTTCTTTGTTTCAATATCTGCACAAGCCCATTGTTTATCTTGATCTTTTGGGTGCGCCAAGCCGGTATATCCATCCATCGGCCAGGTTTTCCCTCCATCATCACTTCTCTGAACCACAATTCTGTCTAGTAACTTTTTACTGCTCCAACCGCGTTCTTCAGGATCAGAGAGATGCAGGTAATAAATGTGATTGTCATGGTCGGCCACCAAACATGGGTCTCCGTACACTCCTGATTCGCTTTTAAGCGTATTGGTTTGCCAGGTTTTACCCGAATCTTGAGACGTGAATACAAAATCAAGAATTCCACCCGCTACCACATTGGCAGGATTAGCAGGATTAACAACGATACTGGGCTCGCAAACTCCAACGGGGAAGGCTCGGTTTTCGTAGATCTTTATGTTTTTGAATTGCCCAAAACCTAATTGAATCAGGAAAAAGAATAGAAGAGAAAAGTACTTTTTCATGGTGTTAATTTAAGGAAGGAATTATAATAATCCTTCGTCTGCAAAACTGAAATAGTTTTTCTCGGTTACGATGATATGATCCAATAACTTAATGTCTAAAAGCGTTCCCCCATCTTTCACTTTTTGGGTCAACTTTTTATCGGCTAGACTTGGAGTTAGTGTTCCACTTGGGTGATTATGTGCAATAATCATGGCTGTTGCACTTTGCTCTAATGCTGTCTTAAAGATCTTTCTAACGTCTGCCACAGTTCCAGTAATGCCTCCAATAGACAGCTGTTCTTTGCGAATGACTTTATTGGCATTGGACAAGTAAAGAACCCAAAACTCTTCATGGCCTAAATCGCCAATTAATGGTTGTAATAATTGAAAGGCATCTGTACTACTTGTAATCTTCTTTAATTGAATGGCTTCAGAATCTTTTCTTCGCTTTCCAAGCTCTAAGGCTGTTATAATGGAAATGGCTTTTGCCTCACCGATGCCCTTGAATTTGCAAAGCTCTTTTACATTTAAACGACCTAAACTGTTGAGGTCATTATCTACATGATTTAAGATTTTTTTAGCTAGATCTACCGCGCTCAATTCTCTAGAACCAGACCCAATTAAAATAGCTATCAACTCCGAATCAGATAAAGCATTTTTTCCTTTTAGGATGAGTTTTTCTCTTGGGCGGTCATCTTCGGCCCAGGTTTTTATGGAGTTATGGTTATTGGGTTCGGACATTTATATGTGTTTTGGCTAAAGTTAACCGAAATGTTCAAATCAAAAAAAAGAGCCTTAATAGGCTCTTCTTTTTCGCATCATCTGCTTTCGTCTTTTTTTCTGAAGTTCAAGATACTTGTTGTATTGGTCGTTGTTCAAAACAGCTTTCATCTCTTTGTTTTGAGCTTCAGTAAGCCTTTTGGCTTCGGCTCTCTTTTCTTCTTGAGCTAATGAACCCCGATGTATCTCTTTGAATTGTTTCATGTATCGTTCAGAGATTTCATCGAATTGCTTACGCTGGGTGTCGCTCATATTTAAGGTGGCCAAGTCTGCTTCACGTTGGGCCTTTATGGCTTCTTTTTGTTCAGGACTTATTTCTCGTTGCTGAGCAAAACCAACAATAGTAAATGCCATAAAAACTGCCAGTGTTATACCTTTTGCTATTCTTTTCATTTTATGAGTTGTTTTCATCTAAGACCCTCAAAAGGGTAAAGGGTTTAATTGCTTAGAGGTTTCACTGGATATTTTGACATTAGTGCACTTATGCTTTTAGGAATTGATTTCTCTCTTTTTTGAGGATCCTCTTCAATAGTTCCGTTTGCGATGCCCTGCCAGATCTGTTCGCCAGTACCTTCATCAAAAACGTCCATTACTAATGTTCCAACAAAATAGTCAGACTCTGTATAGGTAGTTGTTGAAGCGCCCGCTCCAGCTCCCCAGCCGCCACCGTAACGTCCATATCGGCCATAGCCACCTCCACCGTAGTAATTGGTGTAACCTGTAACACTTGTTTCTTGGTCAACTACGAAATAGAGAGCAACAGCCGCATCACCACCAGACTCTACAAAGGTCAATCCTCGTCTTTTGAATTCATCAATAAATGAATTGTGAATTCTCTTTTTATCAAAGTCGTTCATGAGTTTGTCACTGTCTTTTTGCCAACCCAAAAAACTAAAGGTTTTGTATTTATTAAAATCTACACCTTCGGCTTGATCTGAAGTAACTTTAACTCCAGAACCGCAAGCGTTAACCAAAAATGCTGCTAATCCAAACAATAGTAATTTTTTCATCTTCTCCATATTAAATTAAATACTTAATCTAAAAATAAAACTAAGGAAGTTCTAGTGAACTTTTTTTAATTGGTTTTAGTTACATCATTTTTTTGCTTCTTCTCCAGGGTAAGGGAATTCACGTCCTTGAACTTCTTCAGCCTCTTTGAAGATTGGTTTTAGCACATCGTCTACATCCCAAAAACCATCCTTTGTGAAATCAGAAAACTCTAAACTTGTCCCTAGTTTTTCTTCCCATGGTTTACGATCTTCCATTTTTGGAGGTTGTGGAGCTCGAGTAGATGGTGGTGCCCAGGTACGTTCTTCAACCACTGCCATTCGGGTTCTGATTTCATCTTTGGTTAGGTTCCAAACCATGAAATCTTCAGCCATTGACAAAGGTCCATCATATGTTTTTCGAATTCGATCATAGACTTGCGGTGCCGTATCAAAGTCTTTAAAAAAGTGATAGGCTACCGCCATACGCGGTTTTACTTCACTCATCACTTTACCAAATGCTTCAGGTGCTGTGTGCACTTGAGTACCAACAAGCAGTGCTGATTCTGTTGAAAAGCCCATTTTCTTTACAAGATCTGGAACGGCTATAAAGCACTCATGTACTAATAAATCAGCATCTTTAGCATACTTCACAAACCATTGGTTTGGATAAGTATCAGAACTAAAGACAAATTTTAACTCATTCCATTCCAATGAAAAACTCACTGAACCATCTAGGGCATGTATGGCTGGGAATGAACTAATAACCACTCCATTCTCCTCATAGATGATTTGATTTTATCCTTTGTAATCAAATTCATTTACTTCCAATACATAACCCCTTGGATCCGTATTGCCAACTCGGCCTGCCATG
>JAOARK010000255.1 GCA_025210575.1 Schleiferiaceae bacterium | reverse complement strand
GGTAAACATGACGATCAATTTCCTCTTGTGATCTGGCAAACTGGTTCAGGTACACAAAGCAATATGAACACCAATGAGGTTATTGCTAACCGTGCTCATCAACTTGCTGGTAAAGTTATTGGAGAGGGAGAAAAGACCATTGCCCCAAATGACGATGTAAACAAGTCGCAATCTTCTAATGATACTTTCCCAACAGGAATGCACATTGCATGTTACAAGATGATTGTTGAGAAGACCATTCCCGGAGTAGAAAAATTACGCAACACACTTCACACTAAAGCGGAAGCTTTTAAAGATGTAGTTAAAATTGGCCGTACGCACTTAATGGATGCAACACCATTAACCGTTGGTCAAGAATTTTCAGGATATGTTTCCCAATTAGATCACGGCCTAAAAGCTTTAAAAAACACCTTAGCTCACCTTTCTGAGTTAGCTTTAGGTGGAACAGCCGTTGGAACTGGGTTGAATACACCTGCAGGTTATGATATTTTGGTGGCGAAAAAAATTGCTGAATTCACAGGTCTTCCTTTTGTTACTGCCGAAAACAAATTTGAAGCGTTAGCAGCACATGATGCTATTGTAGAATCTCATGGTGCATTGAAACAATTAGCTGTTTCTTTAAATAAGATAGCAAATGATATTCGTATGATGGCTTCGGGACCGCGTTCAGGAATTGGTGAATTGATCATTCCAGCCAATGAGCCTGGTTCTTCTATCATGCCAGGAAAAGTAAACCCAACACAAGCAGAAGCCATGACTATGGTATGTGCACAAGTTATGGGTAACGATGTGGCGGTAACTGTTGGTGGAACTCAAGGACATTACGAGCTAAACGTGTTCAAACCAATGATGGCCTATAACCTTTTACAAAGTGCTGAATTGATTGGTGACGCTTGCGTTTCTTTTGAAGAACATTGTGCTATCGGCATTGAGCCAAACTACAAGAACATTGAAGTATTGTTGAACAACAGTCTTATGCTGGTAAGCGCTTTATATACCAAGATTGGATATTACAAAGCGGCAGAAATTGCGAACACGGCTCACCAAAACGGGACTACTTTGAAAGAAGAAGCAGTACGATTAGGTTATGTTACAGCTGAGCAATATGACGAATGGGTGAAACCTGAAGACATGACAGGAAGTTTAAAGTAATAACAACTCCCTTATTTTTCAATCCCTCGCCTAGGCGGGGGATTTTTAGTTTATACTCCTCACATACACGGAGTCACGACTCAATCGCACTCTCAACAAAGAAGAAATTTTTTGGGCGTTTTCCACTTTTAGATCGTTATCAATTTCGCCATGCCATTCTAAGAATACTGTAGGTATTGTATCTAGTTTGTTTTCAAAATCATGATTTACCATCATTCCTATGTCAATTTCAGCAAGACCAGGAAATTGAATCTTTAGCTCTTCAGAAATTGAAGATGGAAATTGATCCTTCTTCAAATTCGCTATTTCATTTTCAAGCTCTTTAATCCGTTCATCTTTGTGTAAAGATGAAGACTGCGTTTGCCCAAATACATCAATCAACTCTTTAAACTCGGCCTGCTGAGCAAGTTCTTTACTGTTTCCTTGAAAGATATTTAATTCAACATCTTTCATGCTTTTATTGAGCAAGTCTTGCCAATGATCTATGGTCTTTTGCGGGATCTTATCTCCAATAATTGCCAAATTGATGGATGAAACACCGTCAGGATCATAGACCACCTCATGCTTAATGATCTCACAACCTTCGTAATAAATATTCTCTGTTACGAATTCATTCGCTGAACGGTAGAAATAAGTCTCTTTTACAACTTGATAGAACACAAATACACTAGGTACAATGATGAGAATCGTAAAGAAGATAATCACTCTTCTGGCATTAGATTCACGTTCTTTAGAAACGAAAGTCACCACTGGAAACCTTAGATACCTTACCACAACTAGTGTAGCTAGGGCAATAAAGAATGTGTTGATTATAAATAAGTAGAACGCTCCAATAAAATACTCCATATGGCCTGAAGCCAAACCGTACCCAGCGGTACATAAAGGAGGCATCAAAGCCGTAGCAATGGCCACACCCGGAATAACATTTGTCTTCTCTTTTCTGGATCCTGCAAGGATTCCCGTAAGACCACCAAAAATGGCAATGAATACATCACGAACATCAGGTCTTGTCCTTGCTAGAAGCTCAGAATATTCGCTACCCAAAGGCACAAAGAGAAAGAAAACAAACGAGGTAAACACTGCAATTAGCACGGCAAACCCCAAACTCCTTAATGATTTTTTTAGGGTCGTTAAATCATTGATACCAATCGATAAACCCATCCCCATAATGGGACCCATTAAGGGAGATATAAGCATGGCACCAATAACAACGGCAATAGAATTGGCATTAAGACCAATAGAACATATCAGAATGGAAAAAATTAGAATCCACACATTGAACCCACTGAATTCAACGTCTTTTAAAATTCCATCAATGGTCTTCTCAGAATCTTCAAGATCCTTGATGCTTAATCGATCATGCAAGAATTGCTTAAGGCTGGCGTATAAGCCCTTTGCATGAAACTCTACTTGTTCGTGATTTTCTTCTTGCTCGTTTAGAGCACCTTGATGATCATCCTTTTCTGCCATACACGAATTACCATTCTATAGAAAGGCAAAAGGTAAAGATTTAAACGAATTTATCGCCAAACTTTAGCTTAACATCGTTCACAACATTCTTGATCTTTTCCTCTTTTTCTTTTGGAACTATCAGCAGCTTTCCATCAAACTCAGCAATAATATAGTCTTCTAGTCCATCTACAACCACCATCTTTTCTTTGCTTACTGAGACAATATTGTTAGATGAACCGTAAAGTATGGCATTGTCATTTACCACTACATTGTCACCGCTCTTTTGAGCCTTTTGCTCATAAACAGAACCCCAAGTTCCTAGGTCGTTCCAGCCAAAAGATACAGGAAGTACATAGACATTGTCTGCCTTTTCCATTACCGCATAGTCTATACTTTCATTTTGACATTGCGGGTAAATCTTCTTGATGAAACTTTTCTCCTTAGAAGTGTAATAGACATCCTTTCCTTCGTTGAAGTTTACATACGTATCTAGTGCATGTTTTTCAAGCGCCTTCATTATTGCTTTACCACTCCAGATAAAGATGCCCGAATTCCACAAAAAGTCACCACTCTCTAAAAATGCTTTTGCATGTTCAAGGTTTGGTTTTTCAGTAAAAGACTTTACTTTTTTCACACCATTCTCAAGAGCCTGTTCTTTATCAAAAAACTGGATATATCCATAAGATGTTGACGGTTTGTGAGGCTTAATACCCAATGTACACAACACATCATTCTTTTCAGATTCAGTTACCGTTCTGAGCATTGCATCTTCAAACTGCGCTTCATCTGTAATCAGGTGGTCAGATGGTGAAATAACGAATATGGCATCCTTGTTTTTCTTCATCACCTTAGCAGTAGCATAGGCAATACAAGGCGTTGTATTACGCTTAGCGGGCTCAAGCAGCACTTGGTCGGGCTCTAGATCTGGTAATTGCTTAAAAGTTATTTTCTTGTATTTCTCGTTGGTAACGATTACGATGTTCTTCGGGTCAATAAACTTGGTAAACCTTCTATAGGTCGCCTGAAGAAGTGATTCTCCCGTACCTAACACATCAATAAATTGCTTAGGATGTTTACTTGTACTTAATGGCCAAAACCTACTTCCTACTCCTCCTGCCATTATTACGCAGTACACGTTTTTCATGCGATTAAATTTAGTGGTCAGCAAAAATAAAAATAGAGTAATACCTTGAAGTTAATTTGTCGTAAATCATCAAATTTCCATATGTGCTTTAAATCTTTAACTGTACCTATTTTATCTATCTTCGCCCCCAAAAATAAATAGCAGTTAACGCTGCTTTTAAAGCAATTAGCAATCATGTTAAATTTAGTTCTGTTCGGCCCTCCAGGAGCTGGAAAAGGCACTCAAGCCGCAAAGCTGATAGATAAATATAATCTAGTTCATCTTTCTACAGGAGACATCTTTAGAGCCAATATAAAAGGCGAGACTGAATTAGGAAAACTAGCCAAAAGCTTCATTGACAAAGGTGAATTAGTACCAGACGATGTTACTATTGGAATGTTAGAAAGTGAAGTAGACAAAAATCCTGATGCCAAGGGTTTTATTTTCGATGGCTTTCCTCGAACCACTCCTCAAGCTGAAGCTTTGAGTACTTTCTTGGCCGGCAAAGACACTGCTGTTTCTGTTATGACGGCATTGGCCGTAGATGAAGATGAGTTAGTTAAACGACTTCTACTTAGAGGTCAGGATAGCGGTCGCGCTGACGATCAGGATGAAAATATCATTCGCAATAGAATTAAGGTGTACAATGAGCAAACTGCTGTAGTTGCAGACTTTTATTCAGCACAAGGCCGATTTGAACAGAT
>JAOARK010000254.1 GCA_025210575.1 Schleiferiaceae bacterium | reverse complement strand
GTTTTAAGTCTACACTTGTAAGAAAGGAATCTGATATCACAGAGGATGAGTTGATGCAGGTTATTGATGACCTTAATAATGACGCTGACATTGATGGCTTTATCGTTCAGTTACCTTTACCGGAACACATCGATGAAAATAAAGTAACATTGGCCATTGCTCCAGAAAAGGACGTAGATGGTTTCCATCCCGAAAGTTTGGGAAATATGGTTCTGAGTTTACCAGGTTATTTACCGGCCACTCCAAATGGAATCATGGAAATATTAGGCCGCTATAATATTGAGACGAGTGGTAAAAATTGTGTGGTAATTGGTCGCAGTAACATTGTGGGTACACCTATGTCTATTTTAATGAGTAGGAACTCAAATCCAGGAAATGCTACTGTTACTCTAGCTCACAGTCGCACTCAAAACCTAAAAGAAATCACGCGTCAAGCGGATATTTTAATTGTTGCCATTGGCAAGCCAGAGTTTGTAACCGCAGATATGGTGAAAGAGGATGCTGTTGTTATTGATGTTGGAATTCATAGAATAGATGATCCTACTGCAAAACGTGGTTTCCGTCTGAAAGGTGATGTTAAGTTTGATGAAGTTTCTGAGAAGTGCTCTTATATCACACCAGTTCCCGGTGGTGTTGGACCAATGACAATTGCTTCATTGTTGCAGAACACATTGAAGGCAGTAATGCTCAAAGCATAGAAGTGAGATGTGAGACATGAGTATTGAGATACTTATGTCGATAATCTCAAATCTCAATATTTATATCTCATGTCTGATAAAGTAAATACTGGTCACGAAGTTCCATTGATGGAAGAGTTCTATACTATTCAGGGTGAGGGCTACCATTCTGGACGTGCCGCTTATTTTGTGCGTATTGGTGGTTGTGATGTGGGTTGCCATTGGTGTGATGTAAAAGAAAGTTGGGATGCAAGTCGTCACCCCACTACGGGTATTGAAGCAATAGCCGAAAGTGCTTCTTCATACGCTGAAACAATTGTAGTTACTGGTGGTGAACCTTTGATGTGGAATATGGAGCCTCTCACATCAGCTCTAAAAGAAAAGGGAATGAGCATTCATATTGAAACTTCAGGAGCTTACCCTTTATCAGGTCATTGGGATTGGATTTGTTTATCGCCTAAAAAAACAATGCCACCTTTAAAAGAATTATATCCAGTCGCTGATGAATTAAAAGTGATTGTGTACAATCAGAACGACTTAAAGTGGGCAGAAAAGCATGCTGCAGAGGTAAAAGATTCTTGTAAGTTATACCTTCAACCAGAATGGAGTAGAAGGGAAAAGGTTTTGCCAATAATTTCAGATTATGTAATGGCAAACCCAAAATGGCAGATTTCTTTGCAGACTCATAAATACATTGGAATTCCCTAATTCTTGTATTTCGCTTTTTAATTCATGACGTAATATTTTCGCTCTAGATTTTTGGAAGTGTTATCTTGTATTGACTTGTTAATACACAAAACAAAAATCTAAAAGAGATGAAATCCAAAAATTTATTAGTCGCGCTGACATATTTGGGCTTTGGGCTTACCACAGTATTTGGTCAAGATTCTAATGCTGAAGCTCAAAAAGTCGTTGGAAAAATCAATACAGAAACTCCTTTAGAAAAAGGTTGCACTCAACAAGAGTTGTCTTTAGACGAATGTGTTTTTATGTATTCTGTTGAGTGCGGTGGTAAGGCGTTCGTGTTTTCATTTAATGCAAGCGATTTAAAGAGAGTTTATAAAGACAAAGCAGATTTTGAAGACACTTTTGAAACACTGTTTTTTGAATGTGAAGAAGGCAAGAACTGCGTTACTTGCGATTCTAAAGACATTCCACCATTACCAGTTTTACCTTTAAAACTGCCTGAAGGAAAAGCTTCTAATCTTGGAGAAGAAGCGGTGAAAACATTTAATTCGTTAATTGAAGAATGTAAATAGCGCTTCTAAACCTTTCTACCTGAAATGGTTTAAGTATAAAATACCAACTTTTGGATTTTTATAAATTGTCAGAATAATCTGATTATCAACCGTAAAAACCAAAATCATGGCATTAGATATTGATATACAATTTAAAGATCAGGAAGGAAACAATATTCAAGGTTCTTGTGAACAAGCAGGCAGAGAGGGAATGTCGTTAGTCAACGCTTTCGAACATACCGTACAACGACCAATTGATGCTACATCGGGTAAGTCAACGGGAAGAAGACAACATGGTCCCGTTAGAATCTGGAAAGAAATAGATAAGGCATCGCCCATATTAGCCCAGGCTTTATATGATGGCATTCGACTGAAAAGTGCTACAATACGTTTTTGGTATGCTGCTCCTGATGGAACAGAGAACAACTATTACACATGTCAACTTCAGGGTGTAAGGATTCAAGGTCATACAGTAAAACAATTACACAATAGGTTTGATAGTGGTAAAGACATGGGTACAGAAGCTTATGATGTATTCGATTTGGTATATGAAAACATTATGTACACGTACATGGACGGTGGAATAACAGCCAGAGATGAATGGCTCGGTGCAAAGCGGAGTTAGCATAACTAGTTTTTTGAAAAGGGCATTAGTATAAGACTATTGCCTTTTTTTATTTACGCTGCTCATCCTCCTAGACTGGTGCCCATAAGTATTTAGTTACTTGGTAGTGCAATTCTTTTGTAAAGTTACGCCAGAGGACTCTGGCATCAAGGCAACTAGAAACAAACCTGGTATCTAAGTCTAAAATCTTAAATTTTAAATCTGAGATTAACGCCTATCTTTCCGCACCAAAGATTTAAGCAGATTCTATGACATTTGAGGAGCTAGGTTTACATGAGGAAGTGATAAACGCAATAGGATATATGGGGTTTGAAAATGCGACTCCTATCCAAGAGCAAGCAATACCAGAGATCATTAAAGGAAAAGATCTAATTGCTTGTGCGCAAACGGGAACCGGAAAGACAGCTGCTTTCATGCTACCTATCCTACATAAACTAGCTAGTCAACCCCATAAAGGAACCAATACGCTTATCATTGTTCCAACAAGAGAGTTGGCAGTTCAAATCGATCAACAGATTCAAGGATTCTCTTATTTTTTATCTGTAAGTTCTTGCACCGTTTATGGTGGAGGAGATGGTGGTGGTTATGATGCGGAGAAGAAAGCACTAAAAGAAGGTGTAGACATTGTTGTTGCTACTCCAGGAAAGCTAAAAAGCCATATTAAAATGGGCTTAACCTATTTCGATAATCTAGAACATTTAATACTAGATGAAGCTGACCGAATGATGGATATGGGCTTTATTGATGATATCATGTTCATTATTTCTAAACTGCCTAAAAAGCGTCAAAATTTAATGTTTAGTGCTACTATGGCTCCAAAAGTAAGGGAGGTTGTTCGCAAAGTTTTGTATAAACCTTTTGAAATAAATATTGCCATTTCTAAACCTGCAGAGGGGGTAACCCAAGAAGTTTATCTCACCTACCCAGAGCAGAAAATTAGATTGATCAGAAGAATCTTAAAGCAACATGAAGACTTTACGAGCATCATCGTTTTTTCTTCAACCAAAAAGGATGTTTTCAGTATCGTTCGTGGATTAAATAATCGCGGGTTTAAAGCTGAAGGAATTTCGAGTGACCTAGAGCAAAAGGAGAGGGAAGAAGTACTCTCAAAATTTAGAAGCCGAGATGTAAGAATAGTAGTGGCAACAGATGTTTTGAGCAGAGGTATTGACATCAAAGAAATTAACCTGGTGATCAATTACAGCATTCCAACCAACGCAGAGGATTATGTACATCGAGTAGGAAGAACTGCTCGTAGCGATGCTAAAGGAATGGCCATTACATTGGTTGAGCCTCGTGACATGAAAAACATGAATGACATTGAGCAGCTCATTGGTTACCAGATAGAACGCAAACCATTGCCAGAAGATTTAGGCGCTGGGCCCGAATGGAAGCTTCCTGAAAGGAAGAAGAAAAGGAAGAATTTCCGAAGAAATAATCGAGGTAACGGGAAAAACAACAAAGGCAACTTTAGACCTAAAAACAAGGGGAACAGACCAAAACCAAAAGGAGAAGGTGGCACCCCCAAAAAAAGTTAACTTTTCTTTAAACCATTTTGTAACAAAAGGGTCTTAGGTTTCGTCTATCATTTTATAAACTATTCTTTCATGAAGAAAGCCTTACTCTTTACTCTTGGATTAATTGTATCTGGGAGTGTTTTCAGCCAGTCATTTTCAGGTGAAGCAACCTATCAATCAGCCACATCGTTTGATTTTCCAATGGACAGCACACGGATGTCTGTAGAGCAATACGAAATGATCAAACAAAGAATGGCTAAGGCTTTGCAGAAGGAATTTACCTTGTCATTTAACAAAACAGCATCCCTTTTTAAAGAAGTAGAAAAGTTAGAAGAAGAGGGTAGAGGTGGTATGAGAATGGGTATTTCTATGCTTTCTGGCACTGGAGGATTGGTTTATAAAAATGTGAAAGAAAATGAGCTGCGCGAACAAACCGAGTTTTTTGGCAAGCAGTTTCTGATTAAAGATGAATTAGAAAATTATGGGTGGAAGCTTGGAAAAGAAACCAAGATGATTGGAAGCTATACCTGTTACAAAGCTACGGCTACCCGCGAGGTTGTTAACCGATCTTTTAAGAAAGATGGCAGCACTACAGACACTAGTACAGTAGACGTAGTGGCATGGTATACACCTCAAATTCCATTAAGTCAAGGGCCAGATATTTATTGGGGTTTACCAGGTTTAATCATGGAAGTGAACTTTAAAGAGACAACTATTTTATGCACTAAGATAGTTTTGAACAAAGACAAAGAAATTGAAATTGATGCTCCTGATAAAGGGGAAGAAGTAACTCGAGAAGAATACACCTCTACCATTCTAAAGAAGATGGAAGAATTGGAAGCGACCTATGGTGGCAGACAAGGTCAAGGTAGAGGAGGCCGTGGACGTCCTAATATGTCTATTCAAATATCGAGATAGACTCTCATGAAGAATTTTCTTTTTATTCTATTTGTTTCCATTTCACTAAGTGGAATGGCACAGAATTTTACGGTTAAAGGAACTGTTAAAAGCGATGGAGGCGAGCCTTTAGAAATGGCAAATATCATAGCCATGCTTGCGAGCGATAGTAGTATGGCAGCGTTTGGTTTTTCTGCAACAGATGGAAGGTTTAAGGTAGACCTAGATCCTTCTACCCAGTACATTTTAAGAGTGAGTTACTTGGGTTATGAAACTCAAGATGTAAAAGTAATTACAGGAGCGGCTAAAGAATCGATGGTTAAAAATATAGTCTTGAAAAAGCAAGACGAGACACTTGATGAAGTTCAAGTGGTAGAAGAAATGCCCATTGTGATCTCTGGAGATACCATTAGCTATCAAGCCGATGCGTTTAATACCGGTACAGAAAAGAAACTTGAAGATGTATTGGAAAACCTGCCAGGCGTGGAGGTGGATGACAATGGTGAGGTCACCATTGAAGGAAAACCTGTTGAAAAAGTAATGGTAGAGGGTAAGGACTTTTTGATGGTGATACCAAAATGGCTACTCAAAATATTCCTGCCAATGCCGTAGATAAAATCCAAGTTTTACGGAATTACAATGACGTACAGCCTTTAGGCGCAGTTACGAACAACGAAGATCGAATTGCTATAAACATCAAATTAAAGGAAGGAAAAAAGAATATTTTCTTCGGAGATATTAAAGCAGAGGTAGGGTTAGATT
>JAOARK010000253.1 GCA_025210575.1 Schleiferiaceae bacterium | reverse complement strand
TATAAGGTACCTATGTTTAATGGGGCAATGCAGGTTTTCTTTGGTGCCGCGGCATTGATCTATGCATTGACCAAGGTAAAAGGACTGCAATTTGTTAAGCCAAAAGTGAAGGGAGTAATGGCACAATTAAAAGATGGTCAGTATGTTTTCTTTTCAAACTTCTTTACCACCGTTTACAATTTCGGGACCGTAATTTTTGGAGCCTTTTTAATGAACCCTGTTCAGCTTGGAATATTTGCCGCAGCTTATAAACTTATTGTAGTTGCCAATAGCTTTTTATTTAGGCCTCTACTTGGGGCACTTTATCCATTTTTAGCATCTAAACTTGCCGAAGGAATCGAGTCATTTAAAAGAGATTATAAAAGATCTTTTCTAGCATTAGGTGCAGCTTCTTTGTTTGCATCACTTTTTGTTTTCTTTTTATCACAGTTTCTTTTAAGATTAGTTTTTGGAGCTGATTATTTAGAGGGAGATTTAGCATTGAAAATCATGGCGCCCACATTGTTCATTGGGGCATTCATCCATATGTTCTTACATCAAGGCTTATTGCATTTGCGGAGAGATAAACAGTATATGTTTTTAATTATAAGTGGAGGTATCTTAAGTATTATACTGAACATCGTCTTAATTAAACAGTGGGATATAATCGGTGCAGCATTAGTAAGAGTGGTTGTGGATATTTATATGGCCTCATTGGCTGGAGTATATTTTATAAAGTATTTAAGAGGGTATGGAAAGTAAGTTAAGAATAGCTCAAATTGTACCATCTCTTTTACCGAAAGGTCCAGTAAATGTGTCTCTTGACCTTACCCATTTGCTAAGAGAACAGGGTCATTTTGTAGAGTTGTTTTTTTTCGATGATTTGGAGGGCGCTGTTGAAGTAAATGCGACTCGCATTGGCTGGAGATCTAAGATAGATTGGTCAAGATTTAATATTGTTCACTCTCACGGATTACGTCCTGATTTATATGTGCGAAGCAATTATAAAAAGATGCCTGCCTCGG
This sequence comes from Schleiferiaceae bacterium, assembly GCA_025210575.1. Lineage (GTDB taxonomy): Bacteria > Bacteroidota > Bacteroidia > Flavobacteriales > Schleiferiaceae > JAOARK01. The sequence continues at coordinate 4,943 of JAOARK010000253.1, read as the reverse complement.
TAACCACCATTCATAACTATGCCAAGACAGATTTAAAACATACCTACAATTCTGTTGTTGCAAGCTCTTTTACTCCTGTGTGGAGATGGGCAAGGAGCAAACACAATGCTAAAGTAGTCTTGAGTCAAGATATGATGAATTACTACAACAAAACCAATAAGAAAGATTATGTAATTATTCCAAACACCCGTCTTATTGGTGTTGAGCCAAATTCTGAGCGGAATGCAGAAATCGAAAACATCAGAAAAGACTTTAAGGTAATTGGCTCTCTTTCTACCGTAACTTCAATAAAGGGCTTGGATCAGATTCTAGACTTCATTTCTTCAACTCAAGACTGGATCTATGTTCATGTTGGAGGTGGAGAATTAGAACCTCTCATAGCAAAAGCTAAAGAACTAGGGGTGGAAGATCGTTGTTTTTTTCTCGGACATAAAGAGAATGGATTTGAGTATGTTCATTCATTTGATGTGTTTGCTATACCCTCTATTTCAGAAGGGTTTCCTTTATCACTTATTGAAGCTGTGCAATTGCAAGTGCCTGTTGTAGCTTCAGATATCGCTGTGTTCAAAGAAATATTTACCGAGCAAGAAGTCTCATTTTTTAAACTACAGGATACACCCTCTTTAACCATTGCTGTGCAAGATGCATTTTTAAATAAGGATAACTTTGCCAAAAATGCCAAAGTAAGATTTGATTCTAGCTATTCTCCTCAAGTTGTGATTCAAAAATATATTGACTGTTATCAATCTGTAATTCATGCATAAGATAGAAATCAGTGTAATAATGCCTGTTTACAAAGGTGATGTAGCGCCTCATTTCGATGATGCTCTAGCTAGTGTTGTAGATCAATCCTATCCTGCAAAAGAAATTGTAGTGATAAAAGATGGGCCTTTAACAGATGAGTTATACCAGGTTCTTGATAAATGGTGCAAGAAATCAGAGCTAATTAAGCCTGTAACTTTAGAAAAAAATGTAGGCTTGTCTTCGGCATTAAATGCTGGAATTGATGCTGCTAATTACGAATGGTTAGCCCGAATGGACGCTGATGATATTTGTAAACCAGATCGGTTTGAAAAGCAGGTGAGATTTATTGAAGCTAATCCCGAAGTGTCAATTTTAGGGAGTTGGATTACGGAGTTTGACGAGGATATGAATGAGGAAATTGCCGTAAGAAAATTGCCTGAAACCCATGATGAAATTTTGAATTATGCTAAATGGCGCTGTCCATTTAATCACATGACCGTAATGTATAAACGCGATGCAATTGTTGCATTAGGAAAATACAAGAACTATGGGGCTGTAGGAGATGATTATGAGTTATGGGCTCGGTTTTTAGTGAATGGTTATAAAAGTGGTAACCTTCAGGAAGTATTAGTAGATGCCAGAACAGGTAAAGACTTTTTTGGTAATCGAAGACGGGGAATGAAGTACTTCAAAAACGAAGTTCGAGAAATCAACGACTTGTACAAACTTGGTTTGATAAACCCTCTTCATTACGCCTTTCATTTTTCCATTAAAGCGGTGGTGCGATTCTCACCACCTGCATTAGTGAAGTTGATCTACAAAGGGATAAGAAAGACTTCCTAATTACTCGGTCTTTTTATAAAGGGTGAAGGCGCTTAAATTTAGGTCTAGCGCTGAATACCCAGGAAGTGGCTTTTCGCCCATGTTTTGAAGCACATATTCTGTTGGCGGAAGAGCAGACTTCATGGATGGTTCTATCTCTGAGAACCTTACTAAGTACATGTAGAGAGAAACATTGTAGGCCTCGCCTTTTCCATAGGTGTTGTACTTTAACGTACTTCCTGCTGGCACGACTTCTTTTATCGATTTAACATCTGCAAGAAGATCTGCATCTCTGCCTAGTTTTTGTGAAAAGGTAATGGTAAGAGCAATGGCAATAGGACATAACAACATTGAAATATTTCCAATCCATATTGTGGCCTTATCAGAGATGGATTGCTCAATCTCTTGCCAAGCATTGCCGGCAATTAAAGCGGCTGCAATTACAAAATAGAAATAGCCAGGATACAAATAAAAACCACGCTGTATTAATGTGAGCATTAAAGGTAAAGTGGCGGTAAGGCCAACATAAATAAAGAAAAGAGTGTAGGGGTGTTTATTCTTGCCCAAGTCTAACTTCTTCTTAAATAGTATCGGAAGTGCTGTTAATGCAAAGACCGGAATTAGTTGACTGAAAAGGTCACTTAAAATATGAAAGTGAGAATCTACAGTTGGTTGAGAATTTACGCGCTGCAACAGCCTTTTATTTATGTAGTAATCAATCGCCTCAGTTGCTTCTGTTGAAGAGTTGTAAAGGATGAAAAATCCTAAAATCACCGTTGAAATAACTAATGTTTGAATAGCAATGATTTCCCTTTTCCGACTTACCAAAATCAATCCAAATGGTGCGGCTAAAGGAAATAACCCGGGTACACCTTTAGTCATTACGGCTAGGACTATAAAAAGTCCAGCTAATAAACTAAAGGAAGCTAATTTGATGTTATTACTAGAGTTGAACGCTTTCAGTGTGAACAGAACCGAATAACCGCAAAATATTGAGAGTTGAACTTCCCAAACATTGTTATGAAAAACCCATGCTGTTGTACCAATAGAAATAAAAAGCAATAGAGGAAACCAACCTTGATTCCATGCGTCTTTTTGTTTTACTTCTTTCCATAACTGAAGTAACAATACACAAGAAAGAACAAAGAGCAATAAATTATAGAATCGTTCGGTACTAGCTCCATTTCCCAGTAAGCTAAAGGCAATAGATTGCAATGAAAACCCAAATGGAGGTTGTTCCATAAATGCAGTTTCACCGAAGTAGCCCCATGTTGCTGTTAAATAAGGATGCCAAAAAGTTCCTTTGCCATCGGCAAGGTTCATGGCAACTGCTGCATATTGCTGACCATCTAAGAACATTCCCTGCCAAAACAGAGGAAATACAACAACGAACATGGCAATGGCTGCAAAAAGCCAGTAAAAGTTCTTAGTTCGGCTGTTCATACTCGTATAGTTTAAAGCTGCAATACTAGTAATTTATAAAAGGTTACTTTCTGTAGGCGATAATGATATTTTTGCCACAATTAACGGATCATTATGGATATTGCACATTCAGTGAAAAATAGGGAGCAGCGGATTACATATATTGTTGGCTTTCTGCTTTTTGCGTTACCATTTGGATTGGTTGATGTTGTGAATGTAACACTTGTTCTTTTGCTTTTGCATTCTTTGATATTTCTTAGAAAGGAGGAATGGGGAGCGGCATTCAAAAACCCAGTATTTATAGCAATTGGTGGATTTTTCATTTTACATGTTTTAAGTTTATTCCAGTCTGAAGATTTAGCGGAGGGCGGAAGGCAATTAGAAATTAAGGCACCTTTATTTTTGGCTACCTTGTTAATTATTGCAAATGTTGGCGCAGCTCAAATTCAAAAAAATCTGCTTAGGGTTTATTTTATTGGAGTGTGTGTGGTAAGTGCAATTGCGCTGCTTTTCGCTTTGAGTAAATCAATTTCAGCAGGCTCATTGTGGTTTGTTAATGAAAATGGAACCAGACTTAGCTTTTTTACTTACGAGCAATTGTCCAACCCTTTTATGCACCCTGGCTATTTTTCAACTTTTGTTGGGTTTGGTATTTTTCTTGGATTTCAATATTGGTTAAATGGAAATAAGAATAAAAAGTTAAACGCTGGTCTTTTAGTCTATCTGTTAATGATGCTTGTTTTACTTCAAGGCCGAATGAACATTTTAGCTTTTATAATTGTGGTGGGCCTAGCCGTGTTCATTGAATTTATTAGACGAAAGAAGTATATCGTCTTGCTATTGCCGGTTTTAGCAATTGGTGCTCTATTCTACTTAGTTTCTTTTGGATCTAAAACCAGCCAGAATAGATTCTTGCAGATTCCCAATTTTGATTATGATATTACGGGAACAGAATTTAACAGTGCCACTTATCGATTGGCAGAGTGGACTTGCGCCATGGATGTTATCAAATCAAATTTTTGGACTGGAACTGGGGTAGGGGATAATAGACAAGAGCTTTGGGATGCATATGCAAAAAGAGGATTTAAGATTGGAGTAGAGAAAAAGTTCTTAGTGCACAATCAATACTTAGAAACCATGTTGGCTAACGGACTAATTGGTCTTTTGTGGTTATTGGGAATGTTGGTGTATCTATTCAGGCGAAGCCGAAAAGTGGATAATTCTATTCTCTATAGTCTATCATTTCTGGCACTATGCCTAATCACAGAGTCAATGTTTGAAAGGGCATGGGCACTTTCCTTATTCTCAATATTTTTTCCGTTTGCTATTGTCGCTTCAAAAAAAGAAATGGTAAAAACTTAACGAAACCCTGATTCTTTTTGAGTTAAATCAGTAGTTGTTGTAATAATTTATTAGAGTATTCGTACTTTGATCATGACTGGAAATAGATTCCTTTGAATTCAATTCAGGAAGTATTTTTCCTGCTAACTGCTTCCCTAATTCAACACCCCATTGGTCAAAGCTGTTAATATTCCAAATTATGCCTTGTACGAAGATCTTATGCTCGTAAGCAGCAATCAATGCTCCTAAGGTATAAGGGTTTAACTCATTGAGAAGAAATGAATTGCTCGGTTTGTTTCCTTCGAAAACTTTATAAGGAAGAAGCTGATTTAATTCTTGAGTGCTCAACCCTTGTGATTCTAATTCGGCTCTCACTTGTGATTCATCTTTTCCATTCATTAATGCCTCTGGTTGAGCAAAGAAATTGGCCATTAATTTGTCGTGATGTCCTTTTAGTGGAGAAAGCGACTTACAGAATCCAATAAAATCTGTTGGTACAATTTGGGTGCCTTGATGAATTAGTTGATAAAAAGCATGTTGACCATTGGTTCCTGCTTTTCCCCATACAACCGGACCAGTAGAATAATTTACTTGCTTTCCGTCCAGGTCTACCG
>JAOARK010000252.1 GCA_025210575.1 Schleiferiaceae bacterium | reverse complement strand
TTAGAGCACCTGACTCATAATCAGGGGGTCCCTGGTTCAAGCCCAGGTGGGCCCACCCCTTTAAACAAGGCACTTCCAGAGATGGTGGTGCCTTTCGTTTTTTAGGCGGGTACAACATGGGTACAACAAATTTTTCTTCCTCATGAAACCCTATGCTACTCCATACTAATGAACTGCAGATGTTTTTTGAAATCGTATGGATTGTTTGATATGTCATGTTTCACTTATTTCAATACTAAAAATAAGTGAATTAAACCGTAAATGCTTAAAATGTGCTTGCTTATTTCCCTATCCCATCGATTTTTGATAAGCAAACTTCTTTGGTTAGTTTTTGAAGAATGCTCACTCTATCTCCAAGATATTGTAAGTCCTCAAAAGTAATTAGGTATTCATCCATTTTGTAACGTGCATCAATGTATGCACGATGTAACAACCGGAAAAGACTTTTCTCTTTATCTGTTTCTCTTGGAAATGCTTCTTTTAATCGCTCATCCAACATTTCTGCACGGAAACTAAGAGCATCTAGACTATGAGTTTTTGGACGATATCCAGTAAAAACAAGAAGAATAGTAACATATAATCTTTCTGCAGCTTGATGAAGCTGAAATGCTCCATTATGCATCCTATTAGTTTGTATAGCATTATTAAACTGAAAGATAAAATCATCAGAACTTCTATACCATTGATCGAAATATTCTTGAGCTTTTAAGGCGAGTTCCTTAGAGGTAAGGATTCTTGGTTCAACTAATGAACTTGTTCCTTTACGTATTAATACAATTCCTTCTTTCTTTATATCAGTAAAGAAATAATGTCCTTCTGATAGTGCTTCGTTAACCTGATCAATCCCATGAAATATACAGGAAACAGGGGTTTTTAACTTACCCGAATTAATTAACTCCGTTTTGATGCGATTTTCAAAGTGGTTTTGAAGTGACATATCATCATTGTCAAGAAGTATTAATAGGTCGTAGTCACTTTTATATTCAAAAATAACACCTTTCTCCAGGTATCTATCTTGAACCCAGTTCCCCCTTGCAAAACTGCCAAATAGAACAACCATTAAAACTTTGTCTGAAGAACTGAATAGTTCTGCTAAAGCTTTTAGTTCATCCTGTTTATTTTCCGGTAAATGCTCTAATGAGGTGTTCATGCAGTTAATAATTAACCTTATTAAAATTCTAAGATAGAAAAAGCCACCAAGGGGGACAAACTGTAACGTCTTATTCACCTTTTTGGTCACATCGATTTCATGTTATTAAACTTTTTTCATACTAAATGGTATCAAACAATACCAAACTGTGTTTTCCCCGTGATTGTCATTTGTTTTCATCTATTTGTTATTATATTTTTATTGTAGTCTTTAGAAGTGATTCAGGAAAAATGAAGTATTTTGAATTGTAGAAATACCCATCAATAATGGATAAAATCATTCAGATAACAGCAAGAATATTATTTAGGACTGATATCAAAATAAGAAGAGTCTTTTATTCTCGCATCATGCGAAATAACACTTCTTTGATTTTATTTATATTATCTATCTACTGTGTGTACATTTTAACCTTAGGATTGGTACTGGATTTTTCTCTTCAAGTAGTTATAATCCTTTCAGCTTCATTTATACTAGCATTGTTCCTGCTATTATTCTTAGTTGCCTCTTTAAGAGAAGCGAGAAGGTTAAAGAGAGAGCAATTATCCAATACGCTCCAGTTTAAACGAAGTAATCTGAATGGCACTTCATTGGATGAATTAGGTTTTTCAGAGATCCAAAGAGAAGACTTAATTATGGTATTAAACAACCTTAAGCCAAATAAGAAGATTGATTTTCAATTGGTTTCTGATAACCGAATAGCAGCTGACTACAAGAAATTATTCCGAATCCTACATTTACTTGCCGATGGAGGCATTAGAGAATTTAAAAAGGAACGAAAAGAAATGCTATTCAAATTTATTGAGGTAACTTTTACTATGAATGGTTCAGAGGTTAACAGAGCCAGTTTAAATTCAAGGTTTTCCGAGTGGATTAATGAAAATGAAACCGAATTTTCAGAGAATCTTAAACCTATTCGAAAAAAACTTTCGATTTAGACGGTATTTCTCCCGTAATTTACCCGTAATAGCAATTACTTTCTTGATAGAGTAATGGATACAGCCACATATTTGCTGATGAAAATTTTACGCATCAAGCGTCATTTATTAATCAAATATGTAGCATATGGAAAATCACGCATTTATCTCGACACAGGTTCTAAATGAACTTAAACAAATTAAAAACCTGCTTTTTGAAAACAAAACAGTATTAAATGTAGAAGAGCTTGCTCAGTATACTGGCCTTTCAAAAAGCAAGATCTACAAACTACTAAGTAATAAACTCATTCCTACCGGAAATAATGCAAACATTAGACAAAAGTTCTTTTACAAGAAAGACATTGACCTTTGGCTAATGGGTATTTCACAAGAAGAATTGGAGGTAGAAAAGGAGTTTAACAACATGCTCTCTAAGAATAGGAAGTTATAAGCTGTATTGTCATGAATGAAATGTCATACATACGAGTGGGTACTTCTTATTTTAAAAAAGTTAAGGCTCCAACGATCTCGGGAGACTTCAACAAAATTCTGGTACCATGGAACATCGATACAATCAAACAAGATCATGGGAAAACCTATGTAGCTGATGTTCCAAAATATGATGGATTTACCTGTATACCTAGTCATGTTCATTTCCAACAAGTTTACTCAGGATTTTATAACAAGTATTCACCACTAAAAAACAAACCGGAGGAAGGGGCAATTGATGCTTCAATATTATTTGTAAAGCACATTTTTGGAAATCAGTTTGAATTAGGATTAGATTACCTACAGCTCCTATACCAGAAACCAGTTCAGATACTTCCTATACTTTGCCTGGTATCGAAAGAACGGTCAACAGGGAAAAGTACATTCTTAAAATGGTTAAAAGCCATATTTGAGAATAACCTAACTTATTTAACCAATGACAGCTTTGGAAGTCAGTTTAACTCAGATTGGGCTAATAAGCTTTTAATCTGTATAGACGAAGTTCTTTTTAATAAAGAGGAACTAACCGAACGAATTAAGTATCTCAGTACAACCAATCACAATAAACTGGAGGCAAAGGGTAAGGATAAAATTGAGGTAGAGTTTTTCGGTAAGTTTATTCTATGTAGTAACAACGAAGATAATTTTATTCGGATCGACGCATCTGAAGAAAGATTTTGGCTTCGTAAGGTCCCTAAATTTAACACAGAAGATACGGATCTACTTGTAAAATTAACTCAAGAGATTCCTGCTTTTCTATTCTTCCTTCAGAACAGACTGCTTTCAACTCCACGAGCAACACGTATGTGGTTTACGCCTTTGCAGATTAGAACAAAGGCTTTACAGAAACTGATACAACATAACCGTAGCCGGGTTGAAAAAGAATTAGCCAGTATTCTTTTAGTGATAATAGAGAAGTACAGTCTGGAGGAAATCAATTTTTGTCCCCAAGATGCCATGTTTGCTATTAATCAAACAAGGGTGAAGACTGACCTCACCCAAATTAGGCAGCTACTGAAAAAAGAATGGAAATTAACACCAAAACCAAATTCTCTGACTTACGAAAAATTTGTGTTCTGGAATAAAGGAGAAATTCTAAGGGAAACAGATACCGGACGCTTCTACACGGTCAAAAAGGAATTCTTGCTTGAGAATTTTGATGAATTGATGAATGAATAAATAGAGTACTGAAAACAAAATGATTAACACTCATCAAAGTCTCGTCAAAAACTCATCAAAATGAAAAACGATGAGAGCCATTTTAAACTTGAAAACAGAAATGATGAATTGATGAAGAAATGATGATGCATAAAGTACTGATTATTTGATAACATGGGTAGCATCTCATCATTTCATCAAAAAAAACTTTGAAACATTGCTGATGAAAAAACAAGAACTACAATGCAATACAGCCAGAGATATTTCTATTATTGATTTCCTAAAAAGGGCAGGGCTATACCCTGTCAGAGAAAATCAGAATTCAGCCTGGTACCTCAGTCCCATCCGGAAGGAAACCGAAGCCTCATTTAAGGTATCCAAGGTACTAAACCGATGGTACGATCATGGACTTGGTAAAGGGGGAAACATCATTGATCTGGTAATCGAAATGAATAACAATTGCAGTGTTAAGGAAGCACTCACGATTTTGGGTAAAAACACCCCATCTTTTTCTTTTCAACAGCAAAATTCAT
>JAOARK010000251.1 GCA_025210575.1 Schleiferiaceae bacterium | reverse complement strand
TGTGGTGGGTGGAAATTGGTCACCATCGCATCAGCAATTGAAAACTCATAAGGAGGGAAAATAAATTTGTTTGTCCATCCATCATAAGGCTTCAACATTCCTTCTGTTGTAATCGTACTCTCCATGGCACGCAAAGTAGCGGTTCCTATAGCACAAACTTTTTTCTTGTTGTTTCTTGCGTTATTCACCAAGTCAACACAAGTTTGTTCCACCTTAAACTGCTCAGAATCCATTTTATGTTTAGAAAGGTCTTCAACTTCTACAGGTCTGAAAGTACCTAATCCTACATGAAGTGTCAGCTCAGCAAAGTCAATTCCTTTAATTTCTAGGCGCTTAACCAAATGCTTACTAAAGTGCAAACTTGCCACAGGTGCAGCTACTGCCCCTTCTTCAGTGGCAAAAATAGATTGGTATCGCTCTTCGTCTTCCGGTTCTACCGGACGATTGATATACTTAGGCAGAGGTGTTTCACCTAAATCCTCTAAGGCTTGTCTGAAGTCCTCATACGAACCATCAAACAAGAAACGCAATGTTCTTCCTCTTGAAGTGGTATTGTCAATAACCTCAGCTACTAGACTATCGTCTTCACCAAAGTAAAGTTTGTTACCAATTCTAATTTTTCTAGCAGGATCTACCAAAACGTCCCAAAGGCGGCTTTCTTTATTTAATTCTCTCAACAAGAAAACCTCGATCTTGGCACCAGTTTTTTCTTTGTTACCCCACATTCTGGCCGGAAAAACCTTTGTGTTGTTGGTAACCATCACATCTCCTTCATCAAAATAGTCCTTTAAATCCGTGAACATTTTGTGTTCTATTTCACCGGTTTCACGGTGTAACACCATTAGTCTGGATTCGTCTCTGTGATAAGTTGGATGCTGCGCTACGAGCTCGTTAGGAAGATCGTAGGTAAAATTAGAAAGTTTCATTTTCATAGCTTACGGGCTTTGAAATTTTAAATTAATTGAAGTGGGCAAAAGTAAATTTATTTTCAGATTATCCATCTGCGTTTTCACCACTCCAATAAAGCGATTTTTGAAAGGAAATTCCGCAAAAAGCATCAAAGAAATAAAGCTTTTGAGATGGGATTGAATTTACTACGCAAGTTAAAAGAAGAAAAAGCCAATAGACTCCAAACTCCTAAGTTCAACGCTAAAATTGAGGAAGCCCTAAATCAGGACGAAAACCTCTTGAATATTCTTAAATCAAGAAATTTAGAAAGCACCAATTCATCAGCACATTTCCCTGAAGAAAATCTCTTCGAATTAAATGACATCAAGAACATATGCATTCATTATAGATTGAGATTTCTAGATGCTAAATTGTTTAAAGGACATGTTCCATTCAGAGCATTACTTAAAATGAGAAGAATTGAACGTGAACACGATTTTAAGTTTAAGTCGTTTAAAATTATAGCCCCGGCTGAGTTGTTTCAACTAGAAGAAAAAGACAAAGATCCGATGTTGTTTGGTCAAATGGACAACAACAAATTCTACTTCATACACAAATGGGGCAAAGACATGCATCCACTACGCAAGGTTTTAGTTTTTCCCTTTCGCAGTATTGAAACCTTCATCAAATCGATTTTTGTTGTTGCCGCTGCCATTGCTTTAAGCATCCCGAGCAGTGTAATGGTAAGTTCACCCACAGAAAATGCCTTTCACATACGTATGGTTTTCTTTTTCTATGTGCTCTTTGCTGTAACAGCTTGGTCTATTCTTTTTGCCTATCCAAGGTTAAAGAATTTTAATGCGAGTTTGTGGAATAGTAAGTACTTCGATTAGACTTCCCACTCATTTACAAGAGTGGCGTCATCAACATTATAGTCTCCTATCTTGGTTCGCCTTAAGGCTGAAAGGTAGCTTCCCGAGTTTAGTGCTTTACCAAAGTCATGAGCAATAGAACGAATGTATGTGCCTTTTGTACAGGCTATCCTAAAATCGATTTCGGGAAGTTCAATTCTGGTAATCTCAAAGGCATCTATTCGTACAGGGCGCTTCTTTATTTCCACTTCCTCACCTGCTCTGGCATACTCATATAGGGGCTTACCATCTTTCTTTAAGGCCGAGAAAATGGGTGGTGCCTGCAGAATATCTCCCTTGAATTGGTTTGTTGTTTCAATAATCATGTCTTCTGTTACATGACTATAATCGCAAATTTCAATAAAAGGCCCTTCACTATCGTAGCTCGCGCTCACTATTCCTAAAGTAATAGTACCTGTGTATTCTTTATCGGTATCCTGAATGCTTTGTATAGTCTTAGTAGCCTTGCCAGTGCAGACAATTAATAATCCTGTTGCCATCGGATCAAGCGTACCAGCATGACCTACTTTTATTTTTTTGATATTGAACTTGCGTTTAATACCATGCTTAATCTTGTTTACGGCTTGAAACGATGACCATTCTAATGGTTTGTCGATGAGCAGAACTTGACCCGCTTGATATTCCTCGAGTGAAAGAGACATTTCTAAAAGAAGTAGTAATACAATGTAGCTGATATCCCCACTGCAAAACAGTAATACGCAAAGTACTTGAGCTTGGCTCTTTTCACCAACGCGATCATCCATTTACAGGCAAAGAGACCACTTACGAATGCAGCTACAAATCCCAAGAGTAGAACGGGAAGTGGAATCTCCATTCCTCCGCCACCAGTTTCATAAATATCCTTAAGATCTACTAGGTTTTTGCCAATAATCAAAGGCAACACCATCAAGAAAGAAAAACGTGCGGCCTTGTCTCTATCAATTCCTAACAACACCGATGTAGAAATAGTGGCACCGCTTCGGCTTATTCCTGGAAGAATCGCCACAGCTTGTGAAATACCAATAATAATCGCCTCAACAGGTCCTACTTTTTTGTCAGTTTTCTTTGCACGATCCGCCAGGAAAAGCAATAGTCCTGTGATCACTAACATTCCTCCTACCAAGAGCACTTCACCTTCAAATAGGCTTTCTATTTCATCCTTAAAAGCCAAGCCAACAAAGGCGGCTGGAATCATTGAGAGCACAACGTAGAATGCGAATTTAGTTTCGTCATTCCATTTGAACTTTAAGATTCCTTGAATAATCTCTAAGATATCTTTTCGGAATACCACAATGGTACTCAATGCAGTACCTCCATGAACAATTACATCAAAAGTTAAGCTGTCTTTTGCAGCCAAATTGAGCTCAAAAAGTTTTTTCCCTAACTCTAAATGACCACTACTGCTAACAGGCAAAAATTCTGTTAACCCTTGAATCAACCCTAAGATTAAGGCTTCTAAATACCCCATTAATCTTGTGCTCCTTTAGGCTTAAGCATGATAGCGAAGATCTCTACTATGAAACCCGCCAAAATTAAAATTGGAGCTACAACAATACGCTGGGCATTGAAAATTTCAGGGTTAAAAACTTCTGGATCATCACTTCCACCACCTGCCATCAACAAGAAGCCAGCAGCTATTAAAACAAGCCCTACGATCAGTAGAACAAAATTTCTCTTTTCAAATAGAAAGGTCGTCTTCATTTTAAAAATGTATTTCGTCTGTGTTCAGATTTAAATATTTATTCACAGCAATCAATGTGCTTACCCAGCTAATCAGCATTCCTAAGATCACCATTACACCTGCCGATATAGCTAAAACATTGGTTTCTTCAACCGTGATAAAATCAGGTAAATATTGTTGTACAATCATTACAATACCTAATACAATTGCTATCGCAATAATGCTTCCTGCTAAGCCCAATTTCAGGCTTCGTGCCATAAACGGTTTTTGGATGAACAAGCGGGTTGCTCCCACCAATTGCATTGTTTTAATGATAAACCGCTTTGAATAAATGGTTAAGCGAATTGAACTGTTAATGAGTGCTATGGCTATCAACAACAGTAAAACTGCTCCTGCCAATAAATAAGTGATAATGATATTCAGCTTGTCGGTCACGATCTCAATAAAGTCAGCATCATATGCCAATTCATTCACAATTGGATTAGCCTGAAGTTCTTCTTTGATCGCATTCAACTTAGAGCTCTCTACAAACTCTGCTTTTAGGTTTATGTCTATGGCATTGGGTAGCGGGTTGCTTCCAAAAAACTCTAAGAAGTCTTGGTCCAATTCTTCCTTCATCATTTCGGCAGCTTCTTCTTTCGAAATGAATTGCGTAGTCTTTACATATTCAGATACATCCAATTCTTTCATGAATTGGCGAATTGCACTTTGATTGGCCTCATCTTTAAGCAAAACCGTGAACGTATAGTTTTCTTTCGTGTTTCGCTCTAGTTCCTTAGCCTTTAAAACAATTATTGAAATCAAGCCTAATAAAGTCAATACAAGAGAGATGCTTACCACAACGGAAACGTAACTTCCGCGCAGACGCCTTTTATTAAACTTGTCTTCTGTTTTGCTCATATAGCCATTTGAATTGCGGCTAAAATAAAAAATAACGTAGGCGGCAGATGTAAAAAGCCTGTTAATAGATGTTAGCTTTCTCTAAACGCTTTTTTCTGCTTCTCAAAGCTTTGTTTCACCAAATAAACAAATGAGATCATCACCAATATTTCGAGCAGTAAAATGGGCAACCCACCCAAGTTCGAAAGTTGTTTAATGCCCTCTATACCTGAAAAGTTGATCATGGTATATGAAACCGCACCAATTGCCATTCCCCAAAGAATTTTGATAAACGTGGGTGTTTTGGCATTAATATCATGAAGATCATTGGATTGGCTTAAAGCCGACATCGCTTCAGTATTTGAGTCGGCTGCGGTAACAAATGATAAGAAAACTGCAACTAGGAACAAAGGTATGACCCAAGATGTGAAGGGAAGAACGTCCAAGATCTTGTACATAACTGCCTCTGGCCCTTCGTTATTCAAGGCGCCTGATAGATCTGCAAGCCCATTTAATTCAAAAAAACTTGAAGTACCACTGAATATGCTCATCCAAAGAATGGCAAACACAGATGGAATTACCCAATTAAAGAGCATGAATTCTTTTACAGTATAACCTTTTGAAATACGTCCAAGGAATAGGGCGCTTACGGGTGCCCATGCCATCCAATTGGCCCAATAGAAAGTACTCCATGATTCACTCCACTCCTTTTCATTTCCACTAGCCCCTAAAAGGCTCATTTCAGCAAACGAGAATATATAATCCTTAACTCCTACAAACAGACTTTTGGCCATTGCTCCTGTCGGACCGAAAACCAAAACGTATCCAGCTAAAATGAAAAAGAGAATTGCATTAATACTACTTAGACGTTTTATCCCTTTAAACAAGCCGCTAATTGCGGAAACCACGAAGGCAGCAACAATCAACAAGGTAATCAACGCCAAAAGCCACCATGAATTAGGAATGTTAGTTAAGAAGGAAACTCCACCGCCTAGAGTTAAAATTCCGGCACCTAAACTGGCAGCCATACCAAGTATCAATGCATAAAGGCATACCGCATCTAAAACATCTCCCCAAATTTTATAGCGCTCATTTAGAATTGGTGAAATCATAGTCCGCAACGAGAAAGGCTTCTTTTGATTGTAAAAACCAATGGCAAAGCACAATGCTGGAATGGTATAAATGGCATATGGTGTAAAACTCCAATGTAAAAACATCATCTTCATTGCAAATCGACCTGCAGCTTCAGTTTCAGGTTGGGCATCTGCATACCCTGGTGGTGCTGTTATATGAAAAATGGGTTCCGCAGTGCCCCAAAATAGTATCCCTGTTGCAACAGTTGTACACAAAACAATAGAAAACCACTGCCATCGAGTTAAGATTGGTTTGGCATCTTCACCTCCAATTCTAACGTTTTTTAATGGCGTGAAAAAGACAATTATGCAGCAAATCACCAATAGAAAAGTAACTATGCTAAAGGCAGAGTTAAACGTACTAAGCACCCAATTATTCAGATTGTTAACGAAGATCACAAACTCCTCGGGCTTTAAAATACTTATGGCCAATGCAACAATTAACAAAGTGAAAGGGGGCCAAAAGACGAGAGGGCGGATTGAAGTCAATCCCTTGAGGTTGAATTGCATTTTCTCTGCTATAGGCGGCTAAATGTACTAAAGCCTAAATTAAAGTCAAACGAGCTAAATAATGCTCATCTTCATCCTGAGCCAACAACTCGGCATTGAACCCAGCTTTCTTAGATTCTACCCTTAAGGTGTCAAAACCTAGATACAGCCAACTAAACCAATCGCCTTTTTCTTTTTGGTATTCGTACTGAAAGTCTATTTCACCATGGTATCTCCCTTTAGGGATGTCTTTTTCATACAAGTAAGAAACATCACTAGAATCAAAAAGAACTTGTCCTTTTCCTGCCAACAAACCCTTAAAGATCTTTAATAATTGACCGAGCCCTTTTAGATCTTGACTAATTCCAATACCATTCATAAGGAGTAAAAGTGTATCAAACTTTTCTTTTGTTTCCCACTTAAAGATATTGGCCTCTTCAACATTTTTCACTCCTCTGAGCTTCATCGTTTTCACAAGCTCAGGCGAAATATCTAAGGCCTTAACCTCCTGCTTTAAATCTTGAAGAATCAAGCTATGAGCTCCAGCAGCAGCACCGATATCTAAAATTTTTCCTCGGCAATGCTCAAGCGCGAACAACTCTAATTCAGGCATTCCTTCCTTATCTCTGAAATAATATTCCAATGGCATTTCATCAGGCTCTCCATAGGTATTATTAATCCAAAGTTGATCAATGCAATTCCCTTGATGATACGAAGCAATGGCTTTTCCCAAGATGTCTTTCATGGGAACAAATATCCATTAAAAAAGCATGATGAATTGTCAATATCCAATACCTCTGGCAACCATATTCGCCAGCAATGGAATGCATAGAAGTATACCGAGTTGAAGCCATATCAATTTCTTGAATTGAACAGCCTTTTCTACCTGAACTTCTTCAAGGTTTTCTGCTCTTACTCTTTTGTTGAGTTTTATGAATTGTACAGTAGGATATATAGAGAGCAATCCAACAATGGTAAACAAACCAAGCTTGATCAAAAACAAATCATGACCCCAGTAATAATCGCTCCCTTTCCCCACCAGATAAATCCGAGAAAACCCTGTAACCAACATAATTATTGCGCCCAACCCATACCAAGAGTCAGCTTTTGCCAACCTCTTTACATCTCTTTGAGACATGGTGGATTGAAGTAATAAAGTTTCCGAATAAAGCGAAATGAATACGATAAGAATGCCCAGAATATGCGTGTAAGCCAATACTATCTCCATAATTTGTTTGATTAGAAGAACAAATGTCCAAGATACAATTGGTTAAAAAATTGACCTAGGATAAGAAATGAAGTGTCCTAAATTTCTAGAAAGAAAGGCTCAAACCAACGTTTAAGGTGCGGAATTGCGATAAATCTGTATTGCCAACTATAACCTCCTTATACATCGGGGTTAATTCGTAATTGGCATATAGATTAAAGATCCAATAACCTAAGCGAACACCTGCACTCACTCTATACCAATTGGTTTGTTGAATATTGAAATGAGCAGTGCTGTATTTTTCATTCACAAAAACGGTATAGCTTCTCACATTAAACCCAAACTTAACATGCGGGTAAATTCTTAGGTAGCGCCCCTTCTTATTGCTTGTTGTTCTGTACCTCAATTCTAAAGGAACTTCTATGTATTGAAAGATCTGGCGGTTTTGTTGATATGCAGTATCTGGAGTTAAAAAGGTAAACTCTGAAAGTTGCGTGTTGGGATTGGTTGTAATGTTAAGGTTGTTGTTGTAATGATAGGCCCCAAAACCCAGACCATAACCTAAGCTCCAATGACTGTGTCCAAATAATGTTTCGCCCATAAAGGCAAAACTTAAGCTATACCCTAACTTCTGTGTTAACTCACCGCTGGGTGGAACCAATACAGTGCCAGTAAACTCAAAGTGAAACCACTCTCCTCGTTCGGGAATGTAAATTCTCTTCTGAGCCTGCGCACTTCCAAAGGCTAAGAAAACAAACGCAATTACCGCTATTTGACTTAATCGTCTAATTCTTCGTTTAGTTCTAAATTTTCGCTGTTTACAATCTCATCCAGCTTGTCGCTATTAAACGATTTCATCTTCTTATCTAGATGCACTGAAACTTTAAATAAGTATCGTGTATCTTCTGTTTCTAGCGGTATGGCATCAACCGTTTCTCCTTTGGAATTCAAATAATGTGTCAAATCATCTTCATCAACTCCATGCGGAAAACTATCATTAAGCATCCGGAGTTGATCTTCGGTAATGCTCTTGTAATCTACAATCACATTCCTCTTCATCTTCCTCTGAGTCATGATATTTACCAATCTAGTAACCAAGCAAAGATAAGAGGAGCGACAATAGTTGCATCAGATTCTACAATAAATTTTGGTGTATCAGCATCTAGCTTACCCCAAGTGATCTTCTCATTGGGAACGGCCCCGGAATATGAGCCATAACTGGTTGTACTATCAGAAATTTGACAGAAGTAACTCCAGAAAGGAGTGTCTTCTTTTTCGAGATCTTGGTACAACATTGGCACCACACAAATAGGAAAGTCACCAGCGATGCCGCCTCCAATCTGAAAAAATCCAATACCCGGACTTTGGCTATTTTCTGTATACCAATCGGCTAACCACATCATGTATTCTATACCCGATTTCACCGTGCTCGGTTTTAGCTCTTTTTTAATGCAATAAGAAGCGAAAATATTTCCCATTGTAGAGTCTTCCCACCCTGGCACTACTATGGGCAAATTTTTCTCGGCAGCCGCAATCATCCAACTATTTTCGGGTGGAATTTCATAATACTGCTCCAATTCACCATTTAAAAGCATTTGGTACATAAATTCATGAGGGAAGAATCGTTCGCCATTTTGTTCGGCTCTTTTCCATTTGTCATGGATGTGATCTTGAAGTCTTCTGAAAGCCTCTTCTTCAGGTATGCACGTATCCGTAACTCGATTTAACCCTTGATCTAAAAGCTCTCGCTCTTGCTGAGGTGTTAAATCGCGATATTCTGGAACTCTTTTATAATGGCTATGGGCCACTAAATTCATTAAATCTTCTTCAAGGTTGGCACCCGTGCATGAAATGATATCTACCTTGCCTTGCCGGATCATTTCTGCAAGACTCTTTCCTAGCTCAGCGGTACTCATTGCTCCCGCAAGCGTTACCATCATCTTTCCGCCCAGCGCCAAATGATCTTCATAACCTTGGGCTGCATCTACAAGAGCGGCTGAATTAAAATGTTTAAAATGTTCTTTAATGAAATTTGAAATTGGCCCCTTCATTGTGTCTATTTTTATCAATATCCAAGCACTTTCATCATGCTCTTATAGCTTTGTTCTTTAGCAAATAACTTGGTCGTAATATTTCCGTCTTTATCCTTATCTAGGATTACATGCTTTGGCGCAGGGATCAAACAATGTTGAATTCCGCCAAATCCTCCTAAACTTTCTTGATACGCCCCCGTATGAAAAAAGCCAATGAATAGCTTTTCATTTTCATTGAACCGCGGAAGGAATATGGCATTTACGTGTTGTTCTGAATTGTAGTAATCATCACTATCACAGGTCAACCCGCCCAGTAGAACGCGTTGGTATTCTTTATTCCATCTGTTAATGGGAAGCATAATAAACCGCTTATTGATTGCCCAAGAGTCTGGGAGTGAAGTCATAAAAGAACCATCGATCATACTCCAGCTTTCGCGATCGTTCTGCTTTTTTTGCCCCATTATACTGAAGAACGTTGCTCCACTTTCGCCAACAGTATAAGAACCAAATTCAGTGAAAATATGCGGTTCATCTACTCCAGCAGCATTACACTCTTTTTTAATCTGACCTAAAATTTCTTCGGCCATATAGCCGTAGTCATAATCGAAATTCAATTTATCTTGGATTGGAAAACCACCTCCGATATTCAAAGAATCTATAGTAGGGCAAACCTTCTTTAGTTGGATGTAGACATTTACACATTTGCGTAATTCATTCCAGTAATAGGCGTTATCCTTTATCCCTGTATTGATAAAGAAGTGAAGCATCTTCAAGTTGAACTTGGTATTTCCTTCAATTCCCTTCTTATAAAATGAAACGATATCCTTGTAGCCAATACCCAATCTACTGGTATAAAACTCAAACTTCGGCTCTTCCTCACTTGCTATCCTAACCCCAATGCTGCATGGTGTTTCTAGAAGCGCATCAAGCGCATCAAGTTCCTCAACATTGTCAATTACCGGAATCACTTTTTTGAAATCACTATTGATGAGTCGTGCAATATTCTCAAGGTATTGAGGTCTTTTATAACCATTGCAAACAATGTAGATGTCTTTATCTATCTTATGTTGTTCAGCTAAAGATTCTATGATGTTAATATCAAAAGCTGAAGAAGTTTCAAGGTGAACATTGTTTTTAATTACCTCGTCAATAACAAAAGAAAAGTGTGAACTCTTTGTGCAATAGCAATAATTATAGTCTCCCTGATAATCGAGTTTTGCGCGAGCCACATTAAAATGTTGTCGTGCTTTTTTGATGTTCTCCGAGATCTTAGGCAGATAAGAAATTTTCAAAGGCGTACCATATTGTTTGATCACCTCCATTAAATCTACTCCTTGCCATAACAACTGATTGTCTCTTTCTTCAAACCCTTCAACTGGCCAGTCAAAAGATTGCTCAACAAGGTCTTTGTACTTGCTTTTCATGACATCGCTTTATGATTAGCGGCTGCAAATTTATCTCTAATTCAATCAAATAAGTCAAATTTTGATAATGCAACTGAGTTAAATGCTTTATTTAACATTAAAGTAACCGAGTTAGATTATAAAAAGAAAAGCCTCAACATGTATGTTGAGGCTTTTATCTCTTATCGTTTATTTCGAACTATTGACATTTAATCGTGTATTCGTAAATGAACTGCTCGAATTCCGACCAACTTGGGTCCGCACCATATTTATTTACTACATCAGGACATTTCGTAAAGATCTCTTCCATGTCCTTTTTGTATTCTTTTTTCTTGATTCTTTTTGCAACATCTTCGCCTTCTATCTTAATGTAGTAAGACTTATCTAACCCTCCAGCCACGGTCATTCCTCCAACACCAACACTAGCAGATTCTGCTGCATAAGGATCGTTATACACCTTTACCATTTTGCTGAACGCTGGGTTCATTAATTGCAGCATACAGTACTGTGTTTTTTTCTTTTTAATCTGAACATTAGAAGACTCCATATACAAGTAACCGTCCTTTAAATGCTCAGAAGAAAGTTCGTTGTCAGCAATTTTTGTAACGTCTGTAGCAGCATCCACCATCTGATTGAATTTAGCAATGTTACTTGGTGGCACATACATATGGCTAATCTCTTCTGGATTGATTTTTACTTTCTCGCCATTTTCGTCAATGATCTTCAGATCATCAATTAATCCCTTTTTGTACTTAAGCGATTTTAGATTTACGGTTAGCTCCGTTCCATCTTTCAAGGTGATGTACGTAGGTTTCTTTTTACTGAACCCGTTAAACGCGGGAGCAAAGGTTTGAGCGGTTGTAGCCATAGCAAGCATTAAGCTAAAAGCTGTAATGAGTTGTTTCATCATAATTGTTTTGAAAATTAGGGTTAGCAATTAATTGTGTCGCTCAAATAAAGTGCATTTGACTAGAACAAACTAATTGAACCTCAAGAATTTTCAAACCGTTTGAATGGCAACTCTTATTCTCCTTTTCTGAATTTAGCTCTACCAATCGTTTTTGTAATGATATCCTTCTCAAGATTCCACCCTCTAGCAGGTGAATATTCGCGGCCATAAAAAATGATCTGTAAATGCAACTTATTCCACAGCTCTTTTGGGAATAATCTCTTCGCATCCTTTTCGGTTTGTTCCACACTTTTACCGTTTGTAAAATTCCACTTGTACATTAACCGGTGAATATGTGTATCAACCGGAAAGGCAGGAACACCAAACGCCTGGCTCATGACTACCGATGCCGTTTTATGCCCAACTGCAGGCAATGCCTCCAGCTCTGCAAAAGATTGAGGGACCTGCCCATTGTGTTTATCAAGAATAATTTTTGAGAAATTATAGATGCCTTTCGACTTCATCGGAGTCAAACCAC
This sequence comes from Schleiferiaceae bacterium, assembly GCA_025210575.1. Taxonomy (GTDB): domain Bacteria; phylum Bacteroidota; class Bacteroidia; order Flavobacteriales; family Schleiferiaceae; genus JAOARK01. The sequence goes on along the minus strand of JAOARK010000251.1, from coordinate 1,567 downwards.
AAGGTCTTATGATCTCTGCAATTCGGTCTAACCCTAACGCATGCATATCGGCTGGGTTATCTGCTTCGGCAAAGAGCAATGGAGTTATCTTATTCACTCTTTCATCCGTACACTGAGCAGAAAGAGCCACTGCTACAAGCAGCGTAAAAGGATCTTTATGATCTAAAGGAATTGGCGTTTCAGGATAGAGTTCTTCTAATTTATTTATAACGTAATCTACTTTTTCTTTCTTCGTCATAATTGTACTTTGCTGCGCTTTCCAATCGTTCGGAAGGCTCATTTCTCATAAGATTAAGAACTGCAAATATTGTAAAACATGACACATTTAAAAGCCGGTGATCAAGCTCCGGAATTTACCAGTAAAGACCAGAACGGCAACGATGTTAAACTTTCTGATTATAAAGGAAAAAAAGTGATTCTTTATTTCTACCCCAAAGACTTAACTCCAGGGTGCACAACAGAATCTTGCAACTTTAGAGATAACTACTCCCTATTAAAAGAAAAAGGGTTTGAGGTAATCGGAGTTTCTGCCGATGACGAGAAAAAACATTTAAAGTTTATTGACAAGCATGACCTTCCTTTTACCCTATTGGCCGATACTGAAAAAGAGGTGATTAATGCTTATGGAGTTTGGGGCTTAAAAAAGTTCATGGGTCGCGAATACGATGGTATTCATAGAGAAAGTTTTGTGATTGACGAAGAAGGAAAAATAGAACACGTAATCCTAAAAGTGAAAACAAAAGAAGCCACTGAACAGATATTAGAATTGTATAACTAATTGACAAGAAGTGTTGCGGATTTCAAAAGTTCGCTTACATTTGTTTTGCTAATTAAATTAGAATTCTAATATTATGAGCAACGATAAAGAAAATAAACTCAAGGCCCTAAAACTTACCATGGACAAGATGGACAAAACCTATGGTAAGGGCGCAGTTATGCGTATGGGCGACTCTCCTGTTATTGAAGTTGATGCCATTTCCTCTGGTTCATTAGGTTTAGACCTTGCTCTCGGAATAGGCGGTTATCCTAAAGGTAGAGTTGTAGAAATATATGGTCCAGAATCTTCAGGTAAAACAACACTTACGCTTCACGCTATTGCTGAAACACAGAAGGCTGGAGGTATTGCTGCATTTGTAGATGCTGAACATGCCTTCGATCGCTTTTATGCGGAAAAGCTGGGTGTAAATACAGAGGAATTGATCATCTCACAACCAGACAATGGTGAGCAGGCTTTGGAGATTGCCGACAACTTAATTCGCTCTGGCGCGATTGATATTTGTGTAATTGACTCCGTTGCCGCTCTAACTCCTAAAGCTGAGATTGAAGGTGAAATGGGAGATAGCCGAATGGGTTTGCAAGCAAGATTGATGTCTCAGGCATTGAGAAAGCTTACGGGTACCATTAGCAAGACCAATTGTACTTGTATTTTCATTAACCAGTTAAGAGAAAAAATTGGGGTAATGTTCGGTAACCCCGAAACCACTACTGGAGGTAATGCTCTAAAATTCTACGCCTCTGTAAGATTAGACATCAGAAGAAGTAGCCAAATAAAAGATGGTGATCAGGT
>JAOARK010000250.1 GCA_025210575.1 Schleiferiaceae bacterium | reverse complement strand
ATGTACAGCGAAAGCCTTCTATTTATAGAAGATTGGAAAAAGAAGGCTAATACAAGTGAACAGTTTACACTGCTAGATGACACCATGTCTATTACGTGTGATATTGTTGCCAAATGCCTTTTCTCTGCAGACGTAACCAAAGACTTAGCGCGTGTAAGAGAAAGTGTTGGTGTTCTAATTGATTTGGCAATGCCATTAATGACCAACCCTTTGGTGATGCCAAAATTGATCCCTACAAAACTCAATCGCGATTTGAACTCAGCTATGGGGTTCATAGATAATGTTCTCTTTAAAATTATCAGAGAGAGGAGAAATGAAAAGGAAGCCGTGAACAGAGATCTTCTAGATCTACTGATGTACACCAAAGATGAAGAAACCGGACATCAAATGACAGATGTTCAACTTAAAGATGAAGCGGTTATCTTGTTTCTTGCGGGTCATGAAACATCAGCAAATGCGCTCGCTTTCGCAGTTTACATGATAGAAAAGCATCAAAAAGTAAAAGGAAAGTTACTTGAAGAAATCAAGGGTGTCTTTAACGGAGACGACTTGGATCTTTCATTAGTACCTAAAATGCAATATCTGCAACAAGTTATTGATGAGGTGCTTCGCATGTTTCCTCCAGCTTGGGTTGTAGGCAGAAGAAGCTTAGGGCCAGACACTTTAAGTGGTGTAGATATAGAAGCTAAACAGAATGTACTAGTAAGTGCGTTCTCTGTGCATCGTGATAAGCGCTTTTGGGAAAACCCAGATGAATTTGACCCTGATCGCTTTACTCCTGAAAAGAAAAAGACATACCATAATTATCAGTACTTCCCATTTGGAGGCGGACCTAGAATGTGCATCGGCAACAATTTTGCCTATTTAGAAATGAAAATATTGCTTTCGCTGATCTACAAAAACTTTGAATTAGAAGTACTCACCGAAACGCTAGAACTTAACCCCAGACTGACATTACGCCCAAAAGATGGCATACAATTACGGCTTAAAAACAAAGCTTAGATTTTTTTTAATTAATGTTTGGTGGATTAATTTTCTGTTTTACATTTGCAGCCCGTTAACAAAAACGGAAGTACTTTAAATAATGGCCCCTTCGTCTATCGGTTAGGACGCCAGGTTTTCATCCTGGAAAGAGGAGTTCGATTCTCCTAGGGGCTACTACTTTTTTATAGTTAAGAAAAGAAAGAGATGGCAAATCACAAGTCAGCATTAAAAAGAATTCGTCAAACAGAAAAGAGACGAGTACATAATAAATATTACCACCAAACAGCGAGAAACGCTGTAAGAAGATTACGTGGTATGAGTGAAGCTAAAGAAGCTACAGCTATGTTACCTAAAGTAATCTCTATGTTAGATAAATTGGTTAAGCGCAACATTATTCACAAGAATAAAGCAGCTAACCTAAAGTCTAGCTTGACGCGTCACGTAAACGCAATGGGGTAATCTTTCAAGATTAGAAAAGCACTAAAAGCGCCTTTTGGCGCTTTTTTCGTTAAAGTGAGAGCCTATGGGTTTTCAGATGGCCCCTTCGTCTATCGGTTAGGACGCCAGGTTTTCATCCTGGAAAGAGGAGTTCGATTCTCCTAGGGGCTACCAAAAAAGCTTCAACATTTTGTTGGAGCTTTTTTTCATTTCAGACATTCTCATCTACCTTCGCCTCCGTATGAAATACAAATGCATCATCTTTGATTGCGATGGCGTTCTTGTAGACAGCGAAAGCATAAGCAAAACAGCATTAGCTGAAGAGGCAGCTCTTCATGGCGCAAACCTTAGCTCAGAATTTATAGAACAAGAATTTGTTGGAAAAGCACTTAAATCCACACTCATAGCCATTGAGCGTGACTACAACGTAGTCTTGCCTATGGATTTTGAAAAGCGCTTTAGGCGAAGAACCTACTCAAAATTCAAAACCGACATCCAGCCCATGCCTGGGGTTGTAGATTTTGTGAAATCTTTGGATATCCCCTTCTGTGTTGCCTCTAGTGGACCAGAAGAAAAGATCAGAATTAATCTAAAAGGTACCGGTCTTCTACCCTATTTCGAAGGAAAAATATTCAGCGCTTACGCCATCCAGAAATGGAAACCCGACCCATCTGTATTTTTATGGGCCGCAAAATCTATGGGTTTTATACCTGAAGAATGTGCTGTTATTGAGGATACGGTTTCTGGAGTTCGAGCTGGTGTAACTGGTGGATTTGACACCTTTGCGCTGAGTACAACAAAGAATGAAATTGAATTGAACAAACTGGGTGCGATTAATTTCAGAACTTTTGACGAGCTGGAAGCGCTTCTTAAATAATTTCACTTGGTAATCATCAGAGCAAGAATTGAAATGCTCATACATTTTTAGCATTTAAAATAGCAGGTAAGAAGCTTCAATTCTGATTTCTATATTTGAATCAACCACAAAGCTTATGACAAAATCATTGAACCGAATCTGGTCTAATGTAAATTTATACATACCTCTATTTGTATTACTCTGTGGACAACTCAAGGCAGATCTCATCACACTGATTCGAGCAGATCAATGTGAAACCATTATAGAGTATTTTGTTAGCAAACAAGGGTTGAAAGTAACTTTAGAAATTGGCCCCAATGACTTCGAGGCTTTCAAAGAATTAATTGAACCACTCAGAAATAAGAGCAATTCCACTGACTTATCCTCACATGATTTTCAGCAATTTTTTAAAAGCCATTTCCCCATTCAAAGTGGCACTCAATTACTTTCCCCTCATCTAAAAGTTTATGAAGCACGTAAGCGGGTACTCAGAGCTTCTTTATATTCAGGAGAAATAGACACCTCCACAAGATTAAGTGAAAAAGTTTTATACGTTGAGCTATTTTACCCTTGTAACAAAGTCAATTCTCTTACCATTAGTCCGCCAGTAGCTGATGATGGAAATATCCGGTTATCTAACATCGGGTTCGTACTGTACCACAATAATCTTCCAGTTAATGATTTACGCTATTTAAGTTCTCCCGCAACTGTTTCTTTGAATTGGGAAGACCCCTGGTATTCGACTTTTGACAACAAAAATCTCAGTCGACACCATAGCAATAGCTTAATGTCATTTCTATACATTGATCCTTATGAAGTAAGACATGAAGTTTTGGTTCGCTTGAAAGATCTAGAAGATTGGTTACCGCTTTCCTATAATCTAGATCAAAAGATACCGGCTTCACATTTAGACAGTATCAAAACTCTAGTGGGTGAATTCATTCAAACGAGAAACCCTTTAAAAATGGATGGCCAGCCTAAAGAAGCTATCCTAAAAAAAGTCCATTTTCTCAAGGTAAGTTTGGCGGGAACACAAATTATGGCAACAGATGAAGATTTGGATTATACCTCGGCTATCATAGGAGTGATTTTAAGTTATCCTAATCCAGGTATTCCACAAAGCGTAACCATTGATTGGAATATGTTCTCTAAACAAATTACTTCAATACCATACGTTAATACAGATCCCGCTGGACCATTACCTGGAATCATAGATGCCGATGCACCCGAAATAAAATGGGTGAACTACTTAAAAAAATACAAGCTGCCCACCATAGCCCAAATAAAAACAACAAACCGTAATATTTCATCAGGATACTTACTCTTTCCTTTGACATTGGCGCTTGGCCTTTTATTTATTAAAAAGAGAAAAAAACGCTGGGCTTATACCTCTTTCGCCATCACTGGCATTCTTATCTTTTCAACTTGGTTGGGGCTCATAAAACACAAAGTAAGTTTACCATTGCAACAAACCTCATTTCAAATAGATGAGGCTAAAGCATTGAATGGAAGTATTCTAAACAACATATATCATGCATTCGATTTCACTAATGAAAGTGACATTTATGATAAACTTTCACTGAGCATTCAAGGTGATCTTTTGGCCGAAGTTTACATACAGATAAAACAATCTATGGAGTTAGAAGACCAAGACGGTCTTGAAGTTAACGTAAGCCAAATTGAAACGAAAAGTGCAATTGAACACGAAAAAAATGGTCATCTCTTAGCCTATAATGTGCAATGGATTGTGAATGGAGAAATAGGTCACTGGGGACACATTCATCAAAGAATAAATGCTTACCAAGCTGTGCTGTATTTAGATGTTTTTGATGGAGTATGGAAATTAACGGATATAAAAATCTTAAATGAAGAAAGGCTAATATGATCGAGATCAGAAATCTGGAATTCAGATATCCAAAATCTACTTTTCACTTAAGAATTGATGATTTAAGTCTAGCAGATACTAAATCATTAACGATCGTAGGCCCCTCTGGGAGTGGCAAGACAACCTTACTTCAATTGATTTCTGGAATAATCCCTGTGCAATCAGGCAGCATTCAAGTGAACAGAATGAATATTGAACAGCTATCCGTAGCCCAAATAAGAAAATGGCGAGCACAGAACGTGGGTTTTGTTTTTCAAGATTTTCGATTGTTTGAATACATGACACTACAACAGAACATCCTATTGCAAATTCAACTCTCGAGAAAAACAACACAAAGCGATGTAAAAAGGCTTCAAGAACTAGCATCCATTGCGGGGATTAGCAACTTACTTAATAAAAAACCTAAGGAAGTGTCACAAGGTGAAAAACAAAGAGCAGCAATTCTTAGGGCCATCCTCCATAATCCAAATCTCATTCTAGCCGATGAACCTACTGGAAATCTGGACAATGACACCAAAATAGCAAACCTTCAGCTTTTATTAGACATGTGCAGAATTGAGAAAAGTAACCTAATCACCGTAACCCATGATTTGGAACTACTTGAGCACTTTGACCAAATCCTGGATTTTAAAACCTTAAAAATATGAGGACAATGATTGCTTGGGCTCTTTTGTATCTAAGGCATTATGCCTTTAGAAATAGCTTGATAGTATTGTCATTAAGTTTGATCCTGTTCATACCCTTTGGTCTCCAGAATATCATTGAAATCAGCCAGCAGAAAATGATTGCAAGAGCCGAAAGCTCGGCACTCATGATCACCGCCAACGATGGTGGAACGGACGAACTTATAGAAGCTCTATATCTGAAAAGTGGTCAGGGTAATTCCTGGCTTAAAATGGCCGACCTAGACTCAATCAACAATCATAATTTAGGGTTTGCTATACCCGTATTATCGGGGTTCGAAGCGCAAGAATTTAACATCTTAGGGACAACAATAGATTATTTCAGTTACAGGAATCTATCCTTCACTTATGGTAGGAATTTTCAAAACTTAGGTGAATGTGTAATAGGGAATCAAGTAGCAAATCAACTGGATCTAAAAATTGGGGATAGCCTAATTACCACACCTAAAGGTTTCTTTGATATGGCCGGAGTTTACCCTTTAAAACTCAGAATTGTTGGAATATTAAATCTCAAAAACAATCCAGACGATCAGGGCATTTTTACTGATATAAAAACATCATGGATTATAATGGGACTCGGACATGGGCATGAGGACGTGCAGAAGATCAGTGATCCTGAAGTCATTATCTCCAGAGAAGAGAACACCGTAAAAACAACACAAAAGATTAAACTATATCAAGAAATCACAGGTGCCAATAAAAATGATTTTCATTTTCATGGAAAAGAAGATGAACTACCAATTCGCAGCATGTTCTTTGTTCCCAATAGCGATAAAGATTTAGCAATCATTAGAGCAAGATTAACAAACAAGAACTCCAAGTTCAAGGCGTTGGTCCCAAAAATGGTTGTAAACAGGTTACTGGATAAAGTGTTTAAGTTTCAACAGGTATTCAACACGTTTTATATATGGGTACTCTTTGCCTCGGCATTAACTTTAGCCGTCATTTTTATGCTGCTGATAAAACTGAGAGAGAGTCAAATAAACACACTTTATACGCTTGGGGCTTCAAGGTTTCAAGTAGTAGGATCTCTTTTAAGCGAGTTGTTGATCTTGCTCATTGCTTCCAGCATTTTGGCCTTCATTCTTTATATGATCTCAGGAAATTTCGCTAACCTTTTCATTGATAAAATCATCCTATGAAATTTTGGAAATATTGTTTTAGCATTTTTCTCCTCTTTGGTTGTAATGAGCAAGAGAAAAAAGTGGATATCCCTTCTACCACAATACCGGTGGTATACACTTCTACTCCTTTTTTACATTTTACAGCTAAATTTTTGGGTGGCGATTTAATTGAGTGCATTCCTATTTGCAAAACAGATCCAGCACACTGCACTCCTAGTGAACATACTATAACACAAATGCAAAAAGCAAACCTTATTGTGCTCAATGGAGGTGGATATGAATTATGGAGTAAAACCAAAAGTCTTCCCTACTCTACCACTTTGATAACCGGCAATGCCTTTAAAAAGGAATGGCTTTATTCTAAAGAGGTAAGCCACTCGCATGGTGGCGAAGATCATGTTCACCAAAGTTCAAACCCCTATTACTGGATGAATATCGAACTTGCAAGAAAGCAAGCATATCAAATTATGATTCAACTAAATAAAGTACTCCCTGAGAACGAGACTTTGTTTCGCAAAAACTTTGACTCCTACAAGGATAGTCTCGATTTAATTGAAGAAAAATGGTCAATTTTTTTGGCTGAAAACAGAGAGTATCCTCTCTTTTGCAATGACGAAAAACTTGGCTATTTCTGCCAACAGTTTAGATTCTCGAACACTGAAGAACCGATATTAATTCAGAGCAATTCTGCATCAAACAAATACTATTTCAAAACGTATGAGATCGATTTTGAATCAAGCTATTTTCAAATGCATAGAGATAACTTAAACAGGTTAAAAACTGATTTAATAACCAGCAACGAATAATCTGTGTTATAT
>JAOARK010000249.1 GCA_025210575.1 Schleiferiaceae bacterium | reverse complement strand
TTAACATAACTCACCTTGCCTTCAGGGATTACTTTTAGAATCTCTTCAACGATCATTCCTTTTTGGTAGTTCTCTTTGGTGTCACCCACATTAAAAACTTCAAAGGCTACTTTATCTTCGGAAGCTTCAATAACAGCTAAAACGGATCTTGATAAATCTCTTACGTGACAATAAGGTCTCCAGAATTGTTCTCCAAAAACAACCAATTCTCTTCCTAAAGCCAATTCTTTAGTAAACTCGTTTACCGTCAAATCAAAACGCAATCTTGAAGACAATCCGTAAACCGTAGAGAATCTTAAACAAGTAGGTACGGCAACATTCGTTTTAGGCTGACCCAAAAGGTACTTTTCAATCTCAACCTTTGTTTCTGCATAGAGCGATACAGGTGCCAATTCTGAATTCTCATCTACATAAGAATCAGGATCGGTCATCTTGCCATAGTTACTGCAAGTAGAAGCAAAAACAAACTTCTTCACGCCCATTTCATTGGCAAGAGAATACATCAGTTTTGTTCCATCAATATTAATTGAGCGTGTCAATTCTGGGTTCACCGCACAAGCAGGATCTCCAACAATTGCCGCCAAATGTGCAACAGCATCAACATCAGTTAAAGCTCTTCTCACTTCATCTTCATCGCGAACATCTCCATGAATAAACTCGAAATTTGGATGATCCAAAAGATCAACAATGGCGTCACCACCAAAAGAAAGGTTGTCTAACACTCTTACATTATACCCTTCTTCAAGTAAAATTCGAACCAGAACACTTCCAATATATCCTGCACCTCCACTAACTAAAACTCTGGTATTCATTCAAAAAACTATTATAATCTGTAAAACTGATATCGTTTTGATTGGCCGCCCAAAATAGGAATTCTTTTAACTCGTTTTCATTGCCAAATGTCTTCGGATGACCAATCATAACCAGCGGTATATTTTGTTGTGTATCCGCATATTTTTTTCGAGCAGATTTCACCATGTAAATCATCTCTTCTTTGCAAACCGCATCCGAGAAATTGAACATTGCTCTACCTTCATTAAAAACTTTTTTAAGCTTCTCTACTTTTGATGTTTTAGCTGTTGTTTCGGCAAAACCCGTGCATCCTTCAGGTTTGAATGGAATTTTACGAACTGCTCTATTTTTTAAGAACTGCGCTCTTTTTAACTTGCTCACTTCTGCAGTAAATATGGGTATCTCAACCAAATCACCTTTAGAAGGTTTCAGCAAGTGTTCGTCCATTATCCAATAAGAAAGGTCAGGGGCAAATTCAAAATCAAAGAAACGGTCTAGCTGTTCATTTTTCATTCCTGGAGCTACAGATGATTCAATTCTAAAGCCATGCTCTTTCATGGCCTCAAGAATATGCTCCTCAGGTTGAATACACCAACCTCCTGCTCTAAATACATTGCATACATAAGAAGGTCTTATAGGTGAAAGTAAATCTTCCAGCGTTTGTTTCCCTTTTTTAAACAGACCTGAAATATCCTCCTTTGACAGAGAAGGCAATCTCCATTTATCATGATTCAATTTCCATTGACCATTACCCAGATAACTATAGTCTAACCATTGAGGATGAAAATGTAGCTGCACATCATGCCCCTGTTGGATCGCCTTTTTTAACTGATCTTTAATCAGTGTAGATGGACTGTAATCTAAGTCCCATTGTCCATTTTTTTCCACTTCTTCAAAAGCCCAAAGCTCACAAACATCGGTAAATAAGGTTAGCTTGGCATTTACCTGATTGCATGCGTCTAACAAATTTTGGGTGGGTGCAATCATGCAGCGTTCAACACTACCGCTACCGTTACCAAAAACTTCGTAATCTGCAGTAATAATGATTGAAAACTTAGCCACGTATACGCTCCTTTCTTGATTTTAATTGAAAAGCAGAGTACACGCCATAAAATTCTAATGACTTCAAAAGAGCAGGTCGCGCTCCTGATTTCTCGTAACCTAATTCCTCCATTTCTAAGGAAAGATTGTTTTCTAGGATGCCAACAACGGATTTGTCTAATTCATCTTTCCATTTATTCGCATTTCCTTTCAGTATCGGTTTATCTGCATTATCCTTCCACGCCTTTTCGTCTTCTGCGATTAGAGTAGAACCTTTCTTAGAATAGTCTAATATGTTTGATTCAAAAGTTAGTCCCATCCTATTTAAAATGTGAATCAACTCCTTTTGTGGATCTGTAATAAGATCTTCATATTTCACTTCAATATAGTGGTCACCAAAAAGTTCAGGACCCTCTTTCCTATTTTTTTTCAAATAATATGTGTATTCAGCAGCATGAAAAGTTACGCTCCGCTTAGATCCCCAAGGAGTCTTGATCCGCGAAAGCACCACATCTCTTGGGTCTCTAATCATATTGATGACATAACACTCAGGATAAACCTTTTTTAAATGAGGGAAGTACCGAACGTACTCTGTGTCTTTATCTGCACCAATACTTGTTGCACTATTCATCAATAGGTTTTGAAAACTACTTGATATGGCATTAAAGTTATAGTTGCTATTAATTAATGCTAACCTCTCCTCATCGGTTAATCTCTCTAAATATTTATCCTGACCTGCTGCTCTTTTGTACACTTCATCCGAATGACTTTTAGCCAATAAAAAGGGTAAAATGTAACTCTTAAAAAAGTGAGTTTCAGGCTTAAAAGCAATCTCGCTGTGCGCATGCAGCATCTGTTGCAACAACGTTGTTCCAGACCTACCGACACCGGTTAAAAAGAGAAGTTTAGCCATAACTTAAAGTGATTGCTTAGCGCTTAATTAGAATACTATTTTTGCGCTTCAAAATAAGCACATTATGTATAAAGTTCTTAGCGTAGTTGGCGCCCGTCCAAATTTTATGAAGGTTGGACCAATTCACAGAGCGTTGAGCGCTAAAGAAAATATAGAGTCTATTATCTGCCATACTGGGCAGCACTATGACGAAAAGATGAGTAAGGTCTTTTTTGAAGATCTTGAAATGCCGAAACCACACATTTACTTAGGTGTAGGTGGCGGAAGTCATGCAGAGCAAACCGGAAAGGTGATGATCGAGTTTGAAAAAGAAGTAATGAACCTCAAACCCGACTTGGTGTTGGTTGTAGGTGACGTGAATTCTACTCTTGCTTGCAGTATTGTTGCAAAGAAGCTTCATATACCTGTGGTACATGTAGAGGCAGGTTTAAGAAGTTTTGATCGAGAGATGCCGGAAGAAATCAACCGAATCGTAACCGACAGCATTAGCGATATGTTTTTTGTTACGGAAGACTCTGGTGAAAAACACCTACTTGGCGATGGGGTTTCTTCAGAAAGAATTCATTTCACAGGAAATGTGATGATCGATTCTTTAGTTCATTTTAAAGAAAAAGCGTCAAGATCTTCTGTTCTTGCAGATAACGGGCTTTCCAAAGGTGAATACCTATTGGTGACTTTACACAGACCTTCTAATGTAGATAGCATTGAAAGTTTGACGACACTAGCCGAAATTCTTAATGCTGTTGCTGAAAAGATCAAGATCGTTTTCCCGATACACCCGAGAACGATGAACAACTTGAAGAAGAACAAGTTGTCTAGTGATAATGACACCATCATCTTACTTGTGCCTCAAGGTTATTTAGTTTTCTTACAGCTCATGCAAAACTCAAAAGGCTTATTAACTGATAGTGGTGGAATTCAGGAGGAAACTACATTCTTAAACATCCCTTGCCTAACCTTAAGGGACAATACTGCACGACCAGTAACTATAGATTTAGGTACGAACATTTTGCTTCCTTTGGATAAGGAATTGATACTTTCAAACTTGGATAAAGTAATTTCAGGTAACTGGAAACAAGGTCAAATTCCGCGAATGTGGGATGGTAAAGCTGCAGAGCGAATGGCAGACATAATAGAAGATTTTCTATCAAAATAAAAAAGGGAGGCTAAGCCTCCCTTTTTTATTTCTTCAAAGTTTATTTCTCTGTCATTACTTCAGATCCGTCCCAACTTTTGGGTAAACCAT
>JAOARK010000248.1 GCA_025210575.1 Schleiferiaceae bacterium | reverse complement strand
TTGTTTTAAAGGATTCAGAACTAATTCCTGTTGCCCCAATAGAAGCGTATAATTCTAATTGTGGGTAATCTCTAAAATAGGTGCTATTTAGCACTAAGTATGGGGCTCCGGTATCTAGCACGAAATAACCCATTTGCCCATCAATTTTAGCTTCAACCATGATCAGATTCCCAACTCTTTTAAATGGAATAATCATGTCATGATAATCCCCCTTTGGCTTTGGTTCTAATTTGCTAATAGCACTAAATGAACTTGTGATAAGCACATTATTTTTCAATGCGAAGTTTCCATCGAAACTCAGCAATGTAATGACTACACAAAATGTGAAAATATGGAGGGTGTAATTTTTCACAATCCAAAGAAAGCGAATAAGATTTTTATAAAATGTTAAAACTGGATACTCAATTCGAGTATCCAGTTTTCTTACTCATATCGCAGGGCATGGATGGGTTTGGTTTTCATAATACGCCAAGTATGGTAACTAATCGTAAGACCAGACAACACAAAGGCAACAATCAAAGCAAAAACAAAACTTAATGGATTAATATCAACGGTGTAGGCGAATTCTTCTAGCCAACGGTTCATTAAATAAATCACTATTGGAACGATGACTACAAAGGCCGCTCCCAGAAGGTAGGCAAACTCTCGAGTGAGTATCCATAGGATTTGTGGCGTAGAAGCACCTAAAACTTTGCGAATACCAATTTCTTTTATGCGGTTTTCTATAGAGAAACTCACTAATGCAAATAAACCTAGAGAGGCCAAAATAATACTGATGAGAGCGAAGTACTTAAACACTTCATGCATGCTCATTTCGGTTTCGTAATTCCTTTGCAAAATGTCATCATAAAAAGAAAACTCAAAAGGATGTGCAGGCGCAATTTCATCCCAGCGTGTTTCTAATTCTTTGATCATGCCTGTATAATCACCACTGGTGAGTTTCACCGTAAGATTGTTGCTGCCATTTGGATTAAAACAAAGAACGATAGGTTCGAGTTTGTTGTGCAGCGATAAGAAATTGAAATCGTTTACCACACCTACCACTTGACCATCGTTTTGTGCAGCACCATTTGCTTCAATACCCCATTGCACACGTTTACCTAGAGGGTTTTCTTCCCAGCCCCAAACTTTCATTGCCGTTTCGTTTACAATAAATGCTTGTCTCACATCGGTTTGAATATTCGGATTGAAATTGCGTCCGTAAAGAGTATCCAGCCCTAGAACTTTGATGAAATCTTCATCCACAAAAAGGCAATTTACAGTCTGCTCGTTCATGGTGCCATCTCGCTCTATGCGGAACATCAGCTCGCCCGTGCTTCGCCCGTTAGGCAAAGAAGAAAGTGAAACTGCTTTTACGCGATTGTCGTTTCTCAGTTCATCAATCCAAGGAATGGTTCTGCGCTGAACAGCCGTATCATTGGGCAGTCTGAGCGAAACAATATTTTCTTTGTCAAAACCAAGATTTACACTTTTCAGATATTCCATCTGGTCGTCTATCAAAAGAGTAGAAGCGATCATAAAAAGCGAGAAGACAAACTGTACTAGAATTAATGTCTTGCGGAGACCGCCAATACCGCCTTCTTTTGGCAACAGTCCTTTTAATACGCGAACAGGTTTAAAAGAAGAAAGAACCAATGCAGGATAACTTCCGGCCAAAAGACCGATGAGCACGATAATCGCCAAAAGTGCCCCAACGACTTGTCCGTTCATAGCATCCACAAAAGCGAATTCTTTGTCTGTGATTTCGTTGAACATGCCCATCATCAACTGCACGAAAATCAATCCAATAATCGAAGCGATAACTGCGATGATGAGAGATTCTCCAAGGAATTGCGAAACCAATGAAGACTTAGCCGCACCCAGTGTTTTGCGTACCCCAACTTCTTTAGCGCGTTTGTTGCTTTGTGCTAATGCTAGATTGATGTAATTGATGCTGGCAATTAGCAAAATGAAAAGTGCTAACAAAGAGAAAATATAGATGTAAGTGATGTTGCCTTTAGGTAGATCATATTCTCGCCCTTCATCAAAATGCACATCGCTTAAAGGCAAGATGTGGTATTCTAAACTCGCAACGATTTCGTTTTGCTCACTCCATGGCTGGACGTATTTCTTTTCGAAATCTACCAGCTTGGCTTCGAACTCTGGAATGTTGGGTTTATCCTTAAAGAGAAGGTAAGTATAAAGTCCGATTCTAAACCAATCCTGATTTCGGGAGGCGTGGTAACCCGGTGGTAAAGTGTTGATGGATAAAAAAGCATTTACGCGAATTTCACTATTCGGTGGAGGGTCTGCAATGATTGCCGTAACCGTGTAGTAGGTATTGTTACCCTTTACACGTTCGCCTAAAGCATTTCCATCAGGAAAAAGTTTATCGGCTAAAGATTTTACCAAGACCATACTCATCGGTGTGCGAAGCGCTTCGCCTGGGTTTCCTTCTAAAACATCGTAAGAGAAAACATCAAACAAAGTACTGTCGGTAAACCACACCCAATTTTCTTTGAAAAGGCGGTCGTTTGCACTGAATTCCATTTCAGCTCCGGCACCTTGAAAACGCACATAATTTTCTACTTCGGGGTATTCTTCTAAAAGTGTTGGGCCCGAAGGTAAGTTAGTTAAAGCCGCATTAATCTCTCCGTTAAAGTTTAAAACTGAAGTCAGGCGAACAATGCGGTCTTTCTTTTCATGGTGGCTGTCGTAGCCCATTTCATCGAATACGAAAAGCGCAATAAGCAGGCAGCAAGAAATGCTAACGGCCAATCCAAAAATGCTGATACCGCTGTAAATCTTGTTTCTAAACAAGTTGCGGAAAGTGATTTTTAAAAAGTTTTGAAACATAGGTTTTGATTTAGTTAGCCATTGGTTCAGATTCCACTAGAGTTGAGGTCTCCACTTTGCCATCCACCAAGCGAATGGTGCGTTGAGAATAAGAAGCGTCATGTTCAGAATGGGTCACCATGACAATAGTAGTCCCTTGAGTATTGAGGTCTTTGAGCAAGCTCATCACTTCGTTCCCGTGATGGCTGTCCAAGTTTCCAGTAGGTTCATCTGCGAGGATAAGTTTGGGGTTGGTAATCACGGCTCTGGCAATAGCTACACGCTGCTGCTGGCCGCCACTCAATTGTTGTGGGTAATGCTTTGCGCGATGTTCAATTCCCATTTTTTGAAGCATTTCCATTACGCGGGTCTTGCGTTCGCCTTTGGCTACTTTTAAATAAACTAAAGGGAGTTCAACGTTTTCAAAAACGGTCAATTCATCAATCAGGTTGAAGCTTTGAAAAACGAAGCCGATGTTGGCTTTGCGGAGGTTTGATTGTTCTTTTTCCTTTAAATGACCAACTTCTTCACCATCAAAAAAGTAATCGCCTTCTGAGGGACTGTCGAGCATTCCAATAATATTGAGTAGGGTAGATTTTCCGCACCCCGATTCGCCCATTATGGAAACGAATTCACCTTTTTTTACTTCGGCATTTAGGCCATTTAGGGCCGTAGTTTCTACTTCATCGGTTCTGTAAACCTTGCTTAAATTTTTAATATTCAACATAGATTAGTCTTTTTTAATTAGAATTTCTTCAGCATCGCCAAAGGCAGAATAACTGGAGGTTATTATGGTTTCGCCTTCTTCAAGGCCGTTTATTACTTGTATGAATTTTGGGTTTTGTGCGCCTAGTGTTACTTCACGTTTTATGGCGGTTTTATCATCTGCTAACACAAAAACATATTTACCTGCCGTGCTTTGGAAAAAGCCACCTTTGGCTACCATGAGCGATTTCGTTTTCGCACTTAGCTCCAGACGCACTTGCACATTTTGGCCACGTCTGATGTCCGGCAAAACTGAATCTTGGAAACTCAACAGAATTTCGAATTGGTTGTTGCTAATGGTGGGTAGCACTTTGTGAACCATCATGTTATAGAGGTTTCCAGAAATCGGCACCTTGGCTACTTGCCCAACCTTTACGCGGTTTAAATAGTATTGGTCAACCCTGGCGCTTACGCGGAAGCCATTGGTTGCATCTATACGGCCCAGATTTTCGCCTCTATTTTTAGTTTGTCCGACATCGTGATCAAAAGAATTAAGCTGCCCATCCATTGGGGCTTTCACCGTTAGTTTTTCTAGATTCTTTTTGATGGCTTCCAGATTGCGTTCCATCAATTCTATAGAAGCATCTATGCGATGAATTTGACTTAAGCGGTATTGTTCATCGGTCTCATGACGCTCCTGTAAGAGCTTCATTTTCTTTTCCAGATAATGGAGTTGAGCCTGTGAAGCCTTAAACTCTGTTTCAGAAATTACCTCATCCAAAAACAAATTAGTGTCAATAGCGAATTGTCGTTTTTGTTCTGACAGCTGATAGCGTATGTCTACGATCTGT
>JAOARK010000247.1 GCA_025210575.1 Schleiferiaceae bacterium | reverse complement strand
GGGCACAGGTGGTTTGTACACCAATAACATTGATTCGCCATTAGAAATAATAAAAGGAAAACTCTGGTACAACAAGAGTAAAACTTGGGAAGAAATAGAGTAGATGAATAAAATTGAGATTCAAAAGATCGGTATAGTAGGAGCTGGAAATTTGGCTTGGCACATTGCTGCGGGAATTAACAATTCCGGATTAGACCTGGTTGGAGTTTATAACCGAACTTCTGGTAAAGCTGAAGAATTAGCAGCTCGATTAAACACAAAGGTGGTTACTAACTTCAATGCTTTTAGGCAATGTGATTTAATTCTACTCTTAGTGAAAGACGATGCCATTCGAGAGATGGCGGCTCAACTTCAACAAAGTAAGGCTATCATTGCTCATACTTCTGGGAATACCTCTTTAGAGGTTTTGTTTCCTCATCAAAAAACGGGAGTGTTTTACCCATTACAAACCTTTAGCAAAGACGTTGCGGTCAACTTAAACAAAGTACCCATTTTGGTGGAAGGAAGTACTGATCAAATAGAAAACGGTCTTTATGAGTTAGCTTCTAGGCTCTCTAAGAAGGTTTACAAGATCAACTCGCAACAGCGCAGAAGGTTACATGTGGCAGCTGGGTTCGCGAACAATTTTGCGAACCATATGTTGAAACAGGCTTACGACATATGCGAGGAAAATGACATCCCCTTTGAGGTTCTCAGTCCGCTGATCAAAGAGACCATTGAAAAGATAAAGACAGTCACTCCTGCGCAAGCGCAAACAGGTCCTGCGGTTCGTCATGATGAAAAGACCATCAAGATTCATAAAGATTTATTAGAGGGATCTCATCTTGAACTCTATGAGTTAATCACTAAAGATATAGAGCGTACTTACAAATAGGAATAACGCCATCAATTTATAAGCCTCGTGAGAACTTGTTTTCACGAGGCTTTTTTATTAACAGAACTTTAAGATGATAAAGAACCTTTTGGTTTTAAGGTATTTATAAAAATATTATATTTACATTTATATAATATCAAAACAATATCATAATGGAAAAATCATATAGAACCTCCTCTAAATCTGGCTACCTGCATATACTTATAAATCTAGGGATGGTTGCTGCCACTATTTACTTACTCTTTTTTGAGAATATGGTGGGGCTTGTTTTTATCCCTCTTTGGATTATTCACTTAATCGGTTTCTTCGTGTTACAACCGAATAAATCCGCAGTGTTGATTCTTTTCGGAGATTATAAAGGGACTGTAAAGGAAAATGGGTTTTATTGGGTGAACCCTTTGATGGTGAAAAAGAAGATCTCTTTAAGGGCTGCCAATCTAGATAGTAAACCCATTAAAGTAAACGATAAACTCGGCAACCCTATCATGATCGGTGTGGTACTTGTTTGGCGTGTTCGCGATACTTATAAAGCAGCTTTTGAAGTAAACGACTACAATGAATTCGTTCATATACAAACAGATGCTGCCATTCGAAAATTAGCCAATGCTTATCCGTATGATAATTTTAATGAAGAAGGAGAAGAGACAAGTCTGCGCAGTGGATTGGAAGAGATCAATCATGAGTTGGAAAACGAAATGGCAGAACGTCTTTCAATTGCTGGAATCGAGGTGATTGAAGCGAGGATCTCTCATTTAGCCTACGCACAGGAAATAGCAGGGGCTATGCTACAGAGACAACAGGCTACTGCCATCATAGCCGCAAGAAGAAAGATTGTAGAAGGAGCTGTAGGAATGGTAGACATGGCGTTAAGCGAATTGAATGTAAATAACATAGTGGAGTTAGACGATGACAAAAAAGCGGCAATGGTCAGTAATCTTATGGTCGTGCTTTGTTCTGATAAGGCGGCTTCACCAGTTGTAAACACAGGAACGCTTTACCAATAATGGATTCAGTATTCTTTGAAAAGCAAAGATTGGCAGCCACTTCTATGAAGTGGCTGTACATCGTTACCACCATTATTTCAAGTACAGTTATGTTTTATGTGCTGCTTGAAGAAGGAGATAAAACAGAGCTGTTTATTACTCTGGGTATTTTCTTCCCTGTTATGATTGGTACTTATGTTCTCGTGTTTCAGATGCCAGCACTTACTCGTGTAACGCAAAGAGGTATAGAGTACAAATACAAACCTTGGATTTGGAATTGGAAAGTTTTAGCCTGGAATGATATTGAGAAAGTAGAAATTGTAAATATCGATCCCTTGGGAGATTATGGTGGATGGGGTTATCGATTTACTTGGAAAGGCGATAGAGGAATTGTCTTAGGATCTTCGAAGGCGTTGAAGTTTACCAAAAAGAGTGGTAAACATCTGGCATTAACTACGGAGCGTAAAGAAGAGTTTAAGAAGGCGGTAGAACGATTTATGGAGGTGAATTAAAATGGCGAAGAAGAAAGTATTTGCACTACGAATGGATCCAGAGGTGATGAAAGCCCTGGAAAAGTGGGCTGCGGATGAATTTCGCAGTACCAATGGGCAAATAGAGTATTTGGTTCACAAGGCCTTAAAAGAGGCGGGTAGAACCCCTAAAAAAGAAAATTAACAACCTATACTATGAAACGCAAAACCTGGTTTGGCATCCTGCTTCTTTTGGTATTGATTGCCCTTGGTGCCTTTAACGTTCACCTTTGAGTATAAAAAAACACCGCATTAGCGGTGTTTTTTTATTTGTATCTATTTCGAATGATTTACTTCATTACTTTGATGTTGTGAACGTCACCGTTCGCTTCATCTCTTACCATCACTAAGTACATTCCTTGAGCATAGTTAGATGGAATTCTTACTTCGTTAGAAGAAACATTAGTAACACTGCTGATTACTTTTCCAGACATGTCTGAAACAACAACTTCAACAGATTGAGGTGTGTTTGCACCATTGATCTTTACAACTAATTCTTCGTTTCCGTTAAACCAACCTGCAGGCATCCAACCAGAAATGTTTCCATTCTCTTCAATGCTAATAGCATTATAAGGTGTAAAGTAAACAACAAATCTGTCATCAGGATCAGTAGCAGGGTTGTGGTTAAAGGCATAAGGAGTTGTAGTAATCTCTGTGTTCACACCAGGAGCAATTACTTTGTCCTCAATATATACTTTCAACCCAGCGGGTAAGTGATCTGGGTTTACACTCCATTCTACAGGACCAGCAGTACCCATTGAGAAAATAACTGGGTAATTATCAGGAATACCTGGGAAAGGAATTGAATTTACGTCTAGTATAGTATTGTAAGGACCGTTACCCGCATCCATTACTTCTTTGAAACCAAAACTTGGCATTGTTGTACCTGGTTGAGATAATAAGAAAGCATCATACAATTGATCATAACCTGATGTTGCCATTGGGTTCATGATTAAACGGGCCGAATTGTAATCTCCAGTAGTCATGTTCGTAGCAATTAACTGAACTTGATCAGGAGTAGTGGCTGTCTTTGTAAATGCATCAGAAGAGAAAGCTCTTTGATCATTTTCCCAAGTCAAATTTGCAGCTGCTTGAGGAGCTAATTTAATCCAAAATGCCTGCATAGTTGGAATTTCTGTAACACCTAAACCTCCAACGGTTTGGTATTGATAACCATCAATTGTTCCAGTTGCAGATCTATCCCAAATACGGATATTAGCAACATCAATTCCATTGTCACTTGCAAATTCAGTTACATTTAAACCACATGGGTAAGGGTTGGTAATTAATGCCCAACCATCCCAATTGGCTTTTCTACCTGCTTCAGACGATTCTGGAATCTGCGTCTCATCAACCGCACTTTGTGACCCTAACAAACCAGCACCAGGAGTAGCATGTGGCGCTGAAGAAGAATATTCATATCCATCAGCAGCAGCTGAAGGACCATCGGAGAATGTTCCCTGCGCTTCTAAAATTCCAGTCGTTGCAAAAGTTCCTGCAGCGGTAAGGTAAACACTCATACCTCTAATACCACCAGTACTCGGATCTGCACCATACCACTCATGTGGTTCTGTACTCTCACCGCCAATGAATTCATAGATGTTTACCGTGTTAATTTCATTTCCCCATGCTCCAATTGCATCAGGTGTTGGATTGTAACTAGTGCTTGCTCCATTGACGTTTTGGGGAGCGCCACCTAAATCAAAACTCGTCACAGAACTCATTGGTATACCAATGTTTCTCCAACCGTCTGTTCCTTTCATGAATTGGCGAATAGTACCGTTAATGGCTGGCCCTAAATACTGACCGTAGTCTCCAGAATTATCTGCATCTAAAACAAACTGCG